>NZ_JBEYLC010000013.1:0-111783 GCF_040635885.1 Nocardiopsis sp. NPDC006832
TAGTTTTCTTTTTTACATCGTTGTGCCCCTCCTTTCTGCTAATCAGGGGGAGCTTGGGGTGGTGTGGGCGGCCCTCGAAGGCGGATCCGCCTTCGACGCCCGAGCCATGTCGGTAACGGTTGGGTTTCGGGGGCCTACTGGCGAGTTGACTTGACCCGTGGCTTCTGCTTCCGTTATGGGAGCGCTCCCAAGCTGATTTCGCTCGTCATGGAAGGTGCGTAACAAAGCAGTGAGTAACCCGAACGATTTCCCCGAGGGCTTCCTCTGGGGGGCGGCCACCGCCTCTTTCCAGATCGAGGGCGCCACCACCGCCGACGGCCGAGGCCGCAGTATCTGGGACACCTTCGCCGAGACCCCGGGCAAGGTGCTCAACGGGGACACCGGTGACCCCGCGGACGACCACTACAACCGTTACACCGAGGACATCGCGCTCATGAAGCGCCTCAACCTCGGCTCCTACCGCTTCTCCGTCGCCTGGCCGAGGATCCTGCCCGAGGGCGGTGGCAAGGTGAACCAGGCGGGCATCGACTTCTACGACCGCCTCGTCGACGGTCTCCTCGAAGCCGGCATCCAGCCCTGGGCCACGCTTTACCACTGGGACCTGCCCCAGCCCTTGGAGGACGCGGGCGGCTGGCCCGAACGTGACACCGCGTTGCGCTTCGCCGACTACGCCAAGGTCGTCGCCGACGCCCTCGGCGACCGGGTCTCCCACTGGATGACCATCAACGAACCCTGGTGCTCGGCCTTCCTGGGCTACCACAACGGCCACCACGCCCCCGGACACCGGGACGCGGAGAAGGCCCTGGCCGCCACCCACCACCTGCTCCTCGGCCACGGCCTGGCGGTCGAGGCGATCCGCTCCACGGGTCACCCGGCCACCGTGGGCCTGGCCCACAACCAGGCGGTCATCCGACCGCACGGGGCCAACGCCGCCGACACCCGGGCCGCCCGACGGGCCGACGGCGTGCGCAACCGCATCTTCACCGACCCCCTGTTCAAGGGCGCCTACCCGGCGGACGTCCTGGAGGACCTCGCCGACATCAGCGACTTCTCCTTCGTCAAGGAGGGGGACCTGGCCACCATCTCCGCCCCCCTGGACTTCCTGGGGGTCAACTACTACTCGCCCGAGTTCGTCGCGGGTTCGGCCAAGGGCCTCGACCCGGCCCTGGTCAGCGGCGAGGGCGAGGCCTGGCTGGGCGCCGACCCCGAGGAGGTGCACGTCTCCCAGGGGCTGCCCGTCACCCACATGGGATGGGAGATCGACCCCAGCGGCCTGTTCGACGTCCTCCAACGACTGGCGGGCGACAGCGGCGGCATCGACCTGTACGTGACCGAGAACGGCTGCGCCTTCGAGGACACCGTGGTCGACGGCGCCGTCCACGACGTGGATCGCACCGACTACTACGAGGGTCACCTGCGGGCCGCCAAGGAGGCGATCCACGCCGGGATCCCCCTGCGCGGCTACTTCGCGTGGTCCCTACTGGATAATTTCGAATGGGCGTGGGGGTACTCCCGCCGATTCGGCATCGTGCACGTGAACTACGAGACGCAGGAGCGCATCGTCAAGGACACGGGCCACTGGTACGCCGAACTGGCCAGGACCGGGAGGTTCCCCACACGGTGAACCACGAGAGTTCGTGGGGTGTCCCTCCGGGGCATCCCACGCGCTCCGGGACGGGTTCGGCCCCGGGCACGGGACCGAACCCGTCCACGCCCGCCGTCCGGAAGGTCCGGTCGGATCGGTAGAGAACGCGCAAGGAGCCTCGAAGTGGCCAAGAGCGGCGGTCGACAGCGACCGACCCTGGAAATGGTGGCGCAGCGGGCCGGGGTCGGCCGGGGGACCGTATCCCGGGTGATCAACGGATCCTCACAGGTCAGCCCTCGTACCCGCGAGGCGGTCCACGACGCGATCTCGGAACTGGGCTACAGCCCCAACCATGCCGCGCGCACCCTGGTCACCCGACGCACCGACATGGTCGCGTTGGTCGTCTCGGAGTCCAGGGACCGACTGTTCGAAGACCCGTTCTTCGCCGACATCATCCGCGGCGTGAGTTCGGTGCTGCACGAACGCGACCTGCAGTTGATGCTCACCACCGCCCGGGGCGACGCCGAGCACAAGCGGGTGGGCGAGTACCTCAGCGGCTCGCACGTGGACGGCGCCATGCTCGTCTCCCTGCACCGGGACGACCCCCTCACCTCTCGGCTGGCCGACTCCGGCGTGCCGGTCGTGCACGGAGGCCGGCCCTACTCCGAGGCGGTGCCCGCGCGCTTCTTCGTGGACATCGACAACGTGGAGGGCGGGCGTATGGCCACGCGCCGGCTGCTGGAGACCGGACACGAACGCGTGGGGACCATCACCGGCCCCCAGGACATGAACGCCGGCATCAGCCGTCTGCGGGGCTTCCGGGAGGCCATGGCCGAGAGCGGCCGTGAGGTCGATCCGAACCTGGTGGTGCAGGGCGACTTCAGCGTCGATGGTGGGGCCGTGGCCATGGCGGAGATGCTCGACCAGGGCGGGAACCCGGACGCCCTGTTCGTGGCCTCGGACATGATGGCCATCGGCGCCATCCGTACCCTGCGCGAGCGCGGCCTGAGCGTGCCCGAGGACGTGGCCCTGGTCGGGTTCGACGACAGCATCATGGCCCAGCACAGCACCCCGGCGCTGACCACGGTCCACCAACCCACCGTCCAGATGGGTCAGGAGATGGCCCGACTCCTCGTGGACGTGGCCATCCCACGTGCCGCCGACTCCGAACGGGTCACGCTGGAGACCCACCTGGTGGTTCGCGAGTCGGCCTGAACCGGGGTCCGGATCGGTACGAGAACCCCGACAACGCCGCTGACCCGGACTTTCGTCCCTTTCGTCCCTCTGGACTCGCCGGTCCGGCCTGTGCGAGGCTGGTCCAGGTTTCGGGACGGTGGGAGCGCATGGATTCGACGGGGGAGCCCACCCACGCCCGATGCGCCATCGCCGGGTGCGGTTGGTGCGATCGGGACGGGCTGGAATGCCGGTACTGCCGTGGCACCGGATGGTGGCGGCCGGAACGGCCGTATCGGGAGCTCAGCGGTGTGATCGTCTGGTCGCGGATCGACGAGCCCTGTCGGGGCTGCGCCGGGACCGGCAAGGAACACGGCCCGGTGGTCGCCACCTGAGGGCGCGGTGGGACCATGGCCGCGTGGGATGGACGACCGCGGGGACCGACCTCGCGAGGAGCCTGACCAGCACGGGGAGTGGGCGCATTGCGTTGGGTCACCTATCTGTCGCCGAGCGGCGGCGGTACCCGAGTGGGCGCGCTCGACGACGGCGACGTGATGGGCAGCCCCGACGAGGGCGCCCTGGACCGGCTGTTGGAAGGCGGTCCGGCGGTCCTGGAGGCCGCACACGAGCGCGCCGTGGAGCACGCCATCGAGATCATCGTGGAACCGGAGACGCGAATGTGCGCCCCGGTCGCGCCCACCGCCCTGGTCCCGGTCCGGATCGGCGACCGCGAGCTGGAGATCCACCCTGAGATGGTGCGCGGCGTCGACGACGCCGTGCTCTCCGAGGCCCGCACCGCCTGTGTCGGCGTGGCCGCGCTCACCGTGGGCCGGGGCGAGGCCTTGGCCTACACGCCCGCGTGCCTGTGGCTGGACGCCACCGGGGACGCGGTGCAACTGATGTTGGGCCCGGTCCTGACCACCGCCGACGAGATCGTCGGTGGCACGGTGGAGATCGCCACCTCGGTGGAGGACGAGGAGAACGGCCGCGGCCTGGTCGACCTGGAGGACGAGGGGCTCGCCCATGGTCCCGGTCGGGTGCGGGCGCTGCTCACCGTCGTCACACCGGCTCTGGAGGTCGACGACGAGCTGTTCGTCGACGTGGGCGAGCTCGGCACCTTCGAGGTCAGGGTCGGCTCCCAGGTCTGACCGAGGGGTCAGGGCGTGTACTCCCAATGCCAGGGCTCGAACCCACCGCGCGCCCAGTCGGGGTTGTCCCATCCGTGCTCGGGGGCGTGTTCGAGCATCCAGCGATGCTCGACGGTCTCGGGTTCGTTGACGCCCCCGCACAGGTCCACGGCCATGCCCATCCCGTGCGCGCTGGTCCCGGGGTGGGCCGCCATGCCGGGCAGCATCTCCTCGAAGAGTCGCACCTGCTCGTGGTAGGGCCGGTAGGAGTCGGTCACGCACATCGGGCGGCCGAACTCGGACCGGTAGGCGCCGTCCAGTTCGATGAAGGCCTCCGCTGCGTCGGAGCGCAGGCTCTCCCCGGTCTGGGGGAGCGGGCACAGCATCGTGTCCGGGACATGACCGTTCGCCGGCCCGGTGGTGTCGCCGGGATCGCAGGCGCCCTCGCGGGCCGGCGGGGTCCCGTCACGGCGCCCCTTCTCGCCCGAGCCCCGCCCGTCGTCGGACGCGGCCAGGGCCTCCTCCAGCTCCGTCTGCTGTTCGAGTAGATCCCGAGCGCGCTCCTCCTGCCTCTCGATCGCCTCCTCGGCCTCCTTGCGGGCCTCGTCGGCGGCGTCGGTCGCCTCGGCCTGTTCCTCCTCAGCGGTACCGGCGGCCTCGGCCAGAGTGGTGGCGGCGACCTTGGCGGCCTCCGACCGGCTCACGTCGGCGGAGCGGTGCTCGCCCAGGAGGGTGAGGTAGGCGCCGCGTTCCAGGAGCCCCACGGGACCTTCGGGGCCGGCCCAGGCGCGGGTGATGCTCAGGTCGGCCCCCTTGTAGGCGCCGGCGGCCTGGCGGGCGGCGCCCAGGCGTCGGTCGTCGTGGCGCTCCGCCGCGGTTCGCGAACGTCGGTCGGCGGCCCTTCGTGTTTCGGTGGCCTCCTCCAGCCGCCCGGCCTCCTCCCTGTAGAGGTCGATCTTCTCCGTGGCCTCGTCTCGGAGGGTGGCCACCTCCGATCGGGCGGTGGCGAGTTCGACGCGCAGCGTCCGGAGCTCGTCGGCGGGCTCGGCCACGGCGGGGGCGGCGAGGGAGAGCGCGCACAGCAGGGTGACGCTCAACGGGAGCAGGCCTATGACCGAAATATGTTCGAGTGTGCCGGCCCGATCCGATTCCATAGTAGAGCCCAGAGTGCCAGAAGCATCACTCTGAGTGTTCGCATTTGAGCGTCGTGTGGTGCGCATTCCCGAAAACTCCCCCGGACCTGCATATGTGTCCTGTCAGGATGTCACGAGTCGTCGCTCTTGGTAATGGAGTGGGGGTGTGTCCAAATAGTTACCTCAATGTCTGAGGTGGTTTCGGTCTCCCCGTCTGACCTGGGTGATTGGTCATAATGTGGACGTAGGGGGCATTATGTCCCTGGGTGAACGATGATGATCTTGCGGATCGGCACCAAACGACCGAAGCGAGTGCTTCGCGCCCATTGATACGCTATCCACCGCACGCGCACCTCGAAGTTTCTAGGTGCGCGGCTCCTCTCCTCCCAGGCGAGTCCGGCGGACAGTCTTCACATCTCCCCACACTCCCACCGTTTTCTCTATCTGGTGGACCACGTGGTCTCAACCGATTTTCCGGTCCGGAGCGGTCCAACCCCTGGGTTCAACAGCCGTTCGAGGCGGTGACACGAAAGGTTGCGAGGGTCCGTGTCGACACGAGCGACGAAAAACGGGGCCGGCGCGCAGAGCGAGGCCGCGCAGGCCGACAGCGCCGATGCCAAGCCCCGGCGCAGAGCCAATTGGTGGCGGCCACGTAACTGGCGGGTGCGCTCCCGACTGGTGGCCCTCATCGTCATTCCCACCGCCGTGGCGCTCGCGCTCGGTGGTCTGAGGGTTTACGAGGCCTCGGTCTCGACCGTCACCCACGCGCACATCGAGGACAGAGCCGAGGTCGGCGTCCTCATCGTGGAGTTGGCCAACCAACTGGGCCGTGAGCGCACGGCCAGCGCGGTCTACATCTCCGACAGTGCGGACCCGAGCAATCGTTCGGACTCCCTCCGTCAGGAACTGGACGAAGAGCGGGACTCCTCCCGCGACCTCCAGAGCACACTGACCGCTCGCCTGGACGACATGGGCGAGATGGACGGGGACCTGGCCCAAGGCCGGCTCTCCACGATGCGCAGTCAGCTCGCCACTCTCGAAGCCCTGCGCACCGAGGTGGACGAGACCCGCATCACGGTCCTTCCGGTGGTCACCAAGTATCGCACCATCGTCCGGTCCCTCGCGGACTTCAACCAGACGATCGCGGACGAGACCAACGACACCGACCTGCGAGAGAGCGTCCGCGCCCTCACCGCGCTGTCGAACGCGCGAGACCAGCTCTCCTACGAGACGGCGCTCATGGGTCACTCCCTGGCGCGGAACTCGATGACCGGCGGTATCTCCGAGGCCATCGACTCCAGCCGGGCCCGCTACGAGAACGAGATCTCCAACTTCGTTCAGGCGGCCAACCCGAACCAGCGCGCGATCTTCGACGAGAACTTCACCGGTCTGGAGGTCAGCCAGGTCTCCACCATGCGCATGCGCGTCATGTACCGCGCCGAGCGCGGGGACGACCTCACCGGTGTGACCGCCAACGACGGTCCCGAGGACTACAAGGCCATCGCCGACGTCGCCCTGGAACGTCTCCAGCTGGTCGAGACCGGCCTTGCCGAGGGCATCGCCGAGGACGCCAACGACCTGCGCGGCACAGCCCTGCTGCGTACGATCATGGACCTCGTCATCGTCGCCGGCGTGCTCCTGGCCGTCTTCATCCTGACCTCGCTGGTGGTCCGCTCCCTGGTGCGCCCACTGCGCATCCTGGAGGACGGCGCCCGTCGAGTCGCCGAACGCGACCTGCCGGACGCGATCAACCGGATGCAGGAGGCCGGAGCGGTCCCCGACACCGTCAAGGTGACGCCCATCGAGGTCGACACCCACGACGAGATCGGCGAGGTGGCCCGTGCCTTCGACGACGTTCACCGCGTCGCCCTGACACTGGCCTCCGACGAGGCCGCGCTGCGCAGCAACGTCAACGCGATGTTCGTCAACCTCTCGCGTCGAAGCCAGACCCTGGTGGAACGGCAGCTGCGTCTGATCGACGGTCTGGAGCAGTCCGAACAGGACTCCGACCGCCTGTCCGACCTCTTCCAGCTGGACCACCTCGCGACGCGTATGCGTCGTAACAACGAGAACCTCCTGGTTCTGTCCGGCCAGGACAACACCCGTAAGTGGGCTCAGCCCGTCCCGCTGGTCGACGTCCTCCGTGGCGCCGTCTCCGAGGTCGAGCAGTACGAGCGCGTCAACGTGCGCGCCCCTTCCCACATCTCGGTCCTGGGCCGTCCGGTCAACGACGTCATCCACCTCGTCGCCGAGCTGGTGGAGAACGCCACCGCGTTCTCCCCGCACGACACCGAGGTGCTCGTCAGCGCCAAGAACCTGGACAGCGGAGCCGTCCAGGTCGACGTCACCGACAGCGGCATCGGCATGGCGCCCGAGGACCTGGCGGGGGTCAACGCCCGACTGGCGGCCCCGCCGGTCATCGACGTCGCGGTCTCGCGCCGCATGGGTCTGTTCGTGGTCTCGCGCCTGGCGCACCGCCACGGCATCAAGATGAGCCTGAAGGAGGCGCACGGCGGCGGCACCACCGCGGTCGTGACCTTCCCGCCGGACCTCCTCATCACCCCGGTCGACGGTCAGCACGCCCTGGGCGGCCCCGACGCCCGTCCCGAGCTCTCCGCGGGAACGCCCGACACCTTCGCCGACGCCCAGGCGGCCTTCGCGGCCACCCCGGCGGCGCAGGAGCCCGGCGACCCCTGGGAGAACCAGGACGGCGCGGGTCTCTCCCCGGGCGAGCTGGGCGGCCTGCCCAAGCGCACGCCCGGCGCGGGTACCCGCGACGAGGAGCACCCGCCGAGCGGACAGGACCTGTGGAACACCGACAAGAGCGGTGACACCGGTTCGGTCTGGGAAGCACCCAAGCGGGCCGAGGGGATCTCCCCCACCAACGGCGCCTTCGGCGACAACGTCGGCTCCGTGGTGGACCCCTACGACACGCCGGAAGAGGACGAGCCGAAGCCGGAACAGACCGGTCGCAGCCTCTTCGACCCGGCGCCGCGCAACACCGACACCGGATCGTTCTCCGCACCGGACACCGGTGCCTTCCGTCGACCGAGTGCCGACACCGGCGCCTTCCGTCGGCCCACCGAGGCCGAGCGGCGGGAGACCGACTCCTACGACGCGTTCGGTGGCCGTACCGAGGCCGCTCCCACGGACACCGGGACCCACCGCACGAGTGCGTTCGACACCGGCTCCGGCCGGGGCGCGGGTCGGTACGACGAGGCCAGCACCGAGTCGTTCCCCGCGGTCTCCGCCTGGGATCCCGCGCCGGCCGGTCCGGAGCAGTCGCAGCAGCCGGCCCAGGCCGACCCCAACGAGACCGGTGGTCGCCGCAGCGGTATCGGTGACAGCCGTGAGGGTTACGGCTCCACCGCCTACCTCTCGCGCCGCTATGGTGGGGCTCAGGGACCGAACAACACCGTTGTTCCCCCCACGCCCGCCGGTGAAGGCTCCGACTCGCTGCCGATCTTCGACGCGATCGAGTCCAACTGGTTCAAGCGTCGCAGTGGTGGACCCACCGTGGACGCCACCGAGACCGGTCCGATCCCGCAGGTCCCGCCTGCGGAGGGCCGTCCCACGGCCGGCGAGGTCGCTCCGCGCGCCGAACAGGCCCCGCGGGCCGAACCGGCCCAGGGTCCCGACCAGGACTGGAACTCCGCCGCGGACCGTGGTTGGAAGGCCGCGCGTACCGCCGCCGAGCCGCTCGCGGGTGGTCTGACCACCTCGGGCTTGCCAAAACGAGTTCCCAAGGCAAACCTTGTCCCAGGGACCGCACCCAAGCCGGAGAACTTCAAGCAGATGCCCACACGAAGCGCGGACCGAGTCCGCAACCGCTTCACGGGCCTGCAGAAGGGCGTCCGGGACGGGCGTACCCGACTTGGCGACAATCCGGCGGAGGAGTGACTCACGTGGCCAGTGGTGGGACGGGGTCCCTCTTATTCCGGGAAGCAGGATGCAATAGCATCTATCGAGCTTCTCGGACGCACCACACCCGTCACTTGACGAGAACACAACACCAGACTCCCGGCTTCCCCCACGGGAGGGGCCGGGCAGTTCGCAGAGGCAGTGCTGTCACATGCCGTGCCGGCGGTAGCAGTGCCAAAAGACCAGCCGGCGAACTTGGACAGGAGATCAGATGAGTCGACAGGTCAATGAACTCAACTGGTTGATCACTGACTTTGCCGACCGGGTACCCGATGTCGCCCACGCGATCGTCGTCTCCTCGGACGGCCTTCCGTTGGCGTCATCCTCGGGCTTCCCCACCGACAGGGCGGACCAGCTGGCGGCCATCGCCTCCGGCCTGTCCAGCCTGACGCAGGGAGCGTCCCGGGTGTTCGAGGGTGGAGCGGTCGCCCAGACCGTCGTGGAGATGGAGCGGGGGCTGATGCTCATCATGGCCATCAGCGACGGCTCCTGCCTCGCGGTCCTCGCGGCGGCCGAGAGCGACCTCGGTCTGGTCGCGTACGAGATGACCCTGCTCGTAGAGCGGGCCGGGAGGGCGCTGACACCAACGGCGCGTACCTCGGGAATCCACTGATCCACCACCGACAGGAGGAAGTGGTGGCACCTCACAGTAGAGATGCCGGGAGCGCCTCGTGGTTCGGTCAACAGCCGGGCCATCCCCCCACGGGAGGGATGCCGGCCGTGCCGGGCGGCGGAGATGTTCCTCGACCAATCCAACAACCGTATGACCAACGACCCGCGTCGAGCAGCGCGCCCAGTTCGCTGGTGCGTCCGTACGCGGTCACCAAGGGCCGTACCAAGCCGAAGTCTCAGCTTCCACTGGAAGCGCTGATCTCGGCCACGGAGGCGGCCCGGAACGAGTCGGGCATGCTGACGCCTGAATGGCAGGCGATCAGTGACCTGTGCCGGGAATGGCGTTCCGTCGCGGAGATCTCCGCGTTGTTGCGGATGCCTCTCGGCGTGGCGCGGGTGCTTGTGGCGGACATGTCCGAGCAGGGACTGGTCCAGATCAGGTCTTCGCTCAACAACGAAGCTCGCCCCAACACCAACCTGCTTGAAAGGGTGCTCAGTGGACTTCGCAAGCTCTAGCCCAGCCGAGGAAGGCGGTGCTGGGGGGAACGCGATGACGTCGGTCAAGATCGTCGTCGCCGGGGGCTTCGGTGTCGGGAAGACGACATTCGTCGGCTCTGTCTCCGAGATCGTGCCGCTGACGACCGAGGCGGTCATGACCAGCGCCAGCGTCGGTGTGGACGACCTCGCCAAGACGCCGGACAAGCAGACCACCACCGTCGCCATGGACTTCGGTCGTGTATCCCTCGACTCGGACCTGATCCTGTACCTGTTCGGCACCCCCGGACAGCACCGGTTCTGGTTCATGTGGGACGACCTGGTCAAGGGCGCCATCGGTGCCGTCGTGCTGGTGGACACCCGCCGGCTGGCGGACTGCTTCCCCGCGATCGACTACTTCGAGGAGGCGCGTTTGCCCTTCATCGTCGCGATCAACGGGTTCGACGGCTACTACCCCCACGCCGCGGACGAGGTCCGGGACGCGCTCACGCTCAGCCCGGAGATCCCCATCGTCCAGGTGGACGCCCGTGACAAGGGCTCCACGAAGTCGACGCTCATCACCCTCGTCGAGCACGCCATCACGGTGGGGGACCCCGAGGGCGCCGCAGGGCAACAGCCCACCTCCACCGGGGGTCAGAACTCCTGGCGGTGACCGGAACCTCCCGGGCCGGGGTCCCGCACGAGCACGGCCCGGTTCCCGTCTGACGGGAACCGGGCGTCCGTGCCGGCATCATGGCCGGATGAGCTCTTCCTCCGACGCCGCCGCGATGACCCGACGGTTCCGTGAGGTCGCCGAGCGGGTGCTCGACGCGTTGCTGGAGGACGCGCCCGAATGGGCGTTGGACCTCGGCGACGTCCGTGGCGCCCACCGGTTGACCGATCACACGGTCGAGGCCGACACGCGCCGTGTGGCGACCCTCACCGACGCACTCGGTTCCCTCGACGAGATCGACCAGGACCTGTTGCCGACCGAGGACTCGGTCGACCTGGAGGTCCTGCGTTCACGCGTGTCGGCCGATCTCTGGCACACCACCGAACTGCGGCCGCACACCTGGGATCCCCTGACCTACGCGCCGGGCGAGGCCCTGCACGTCCTCCTCGAACGCGACTCCCTGCCGTTGCCGGAGCGCCTGGAGGCCTTGGCCGCCCGCTGCGCGGCCCTTCCCGACCACCTGGCCACCGCCCGTGAGCGACTCTCGGAGGGGCCGGGTATCCCGCGTGCGCACGCGGAGACCGCGTTGGCCCAATTGGCCGGCGCCCGCACGCTGCTCACCGACACACTTCCGGTACTCGCCGCGACCGCGTCCGCCCCGCCCTCCCGGTTGGAGGGATCCCGTGAGGCGGCTCTGGCGGCCGTGGACGAGTACACCTCGTGGCTGCGGGCGGAGAACGAGTTCGCCACCGCCGATCCCCGTCTGGGGGAGCGGGTCTTCGCCGCTCGGCTCTGGTACACCCTGGACTCCGAACTCTCACCCGAGGCCCTGCGCGTGCGCGCCGAGAGCGACCTCATCGCCACGGAGGAGGAATTGGCGGAGGTCGCCGCCGAGTACGAGGGCCGCCCCCGACATCGGGGGCAGGCGACCGAGGTCCTGGCCGCCCTGGCCCGGGAGAACGCCACCGACGCGGACACGGTCCGACCCATCGCCGAACGGGCCCTGGCGCACCTGAACGAGCGGGTGCGCGAACTCGACCTGGTCACCGTGCACGACGACCCGGTGCGGGTGGTGCCGATGCCCGAGTCACGCCGTGGGGTGGCCGTGGCCTACTGCGAGCCGCCCGGCCCGTTGGACCCCCGCATGGCCGAACTGCCCACCCTGGTCGCGGTCGCCCCGCCGCCCGCGGACTGGCCCCGCGAACAGCGGGAGTCGTTCTTCCGCGAGTACAACGGGATGCTGCTGCGCAACCTGATGGCCCATGAGGCGCTGCCGGGGCACGCCCTCCAGCTGGCCCACGCCGCCCGCCACGATGGTTCCACCCGGGTGGGACGGGTCCTGTGGAGCGGCACCTTCGTCGAGGGGTGGGCGGTGCACGCCGAGTCGGTCCTGGCCGGGCACGGTTGGACCGATGGAACCGACGAGGCCTCCCGCAGGGAGAACCTGGCGCTGCGCCTGGTCCAGCTCAAGATGCGACTGCGCATGATCCTCAACGCCATCCTGGACGTTCGAGTGCACACCAAGGACATCACCGAGGCCGAGGCGATCGCCCTGATGGTCGAGCGCGGCCACCAGGAGGAGGGTGAGGCCCGCGGCAAGTGGCGCCGGGCCGAACTCACCAGCGCGCAGCTGTCCACCTACTACGTCGGTCAGGCGGAGGTCGCCGACATCGCCCACGACCTGAAGATCGCCCGGCCCGGGGCGTCGGAGCGAGAACGCCACGACGCGATGCTCTCCCACGGGGCCCCGCCCCCGCGTCACCTGCGAGCCCTACTGGGGCTCTGAGCGGCGGGTTCGTTCACCGCGCGGTCATCGGAGCGCCCGTGGCCCACGACACGGGCGCTCCACCACGCTTCTATGCTGGGACGAGACGCAAGAAAACGGTCATCGAGGGGACGGACGAGTCATGCGCGGCGCCGACGACGAGCCCGACAACGCGACCCCGACCGGGGTGGGGACCGGCGTCCCCGACGGTCGGGAACGGCTCTGGACCCCGCACCGCATGGCCTACATCAAGGGCGAGGGCAAGCCCACCGGCCCGCGGGCCGAGGACGGTTGCCCGTTCTGTCGGGCCCCCGAGGTGACCGACGTCGAGGGCCTGGTCGTGGCGCGCGGCGAGACCGCCTACGTGGTCCTCAACATCTACCCCTACACCAGCGGCCACCTGCTGGTCTGCCCCTACCGTCACGTCTCCGACTACACCGCGTTGGATGAGACCGAGACGGCCGAGATCGCCTCCCTCACGCAGGCGGGCATCCGAGCGCTCACCGACTCCCACCGACCGCAGGGCTTCAACGTCGGCCTGAACCTCGGTACGGTGGCCGGAGCCGGGATCGCCGCCCATCTCCACCAGCACGTCGTGCCCCGATGGGGTGGCGACACCAACTTCATGCAGGTGATCGGCGACACCGGGATCCTGCCCGAGATGTTGGAGCAGACCCGGACCCGCCTGACCGAGCACTGGCCGCGAGGGTGAGCCCGATCGGTCCCGGGCCCGAGCCGTGAGACCGCCGTCCCGGTGACGCGCCACCCCCAGCGGACAGCGGCTCCCACCCCCATGACCGTTCCCGTCCTACGATCACAAGAAGACATGCTGAGAATCCTTCGCCCCATGATCTCCCGGGTCACCGCTCCGCTCGGCCGGAGCCTGGCCCGGATCGGCCTGACCCCCAACATCGTCACGATCGTCGGCGCCGCGGGTGTCGTCATCAGCGCCCTCTACTTCTATCCCCGCGGCCAGCTCTACGCGGGGTCGGTGGTCATCACCGTCTTCGCGCTCTTTGACATGCTCGACGGGGCGGTGGCCCGGGCCAGGGACAGTGCCAGCGCCTTCGGGGCCTTCCTGGACTCCAGCCTCGACCGGATCGCCGACGCCGCCATCCTGGCCGGACTCATGTGGTGGTTCGTCGGTGAGGGCGACGACCCGCTGCTCGCGGGACTCACGCTGTTCTGCCTGATCAGCGGGTTCATGGTGTCCTACATCAAGGCGCGCGCGGAGGGTCTGGGCGTCAACTGCGACGTCGGTGTCGCCGAACGCACCGAACGGCTGGTCATCATCCTGATCGCGGTCGGCGTGAGCGCGCTCGGGGTGCCCTACATCCTCGCCGGCGGCCTGTGGCTCCTGGCCGGGATGAGCCTCATCACCATCCTCCAACGGCTCATCGAGACGCGCGCCCGTCTCAACGACCCCGACTTCGCCCAAGAGCAGGGTGAGGACGCCGACCACAAGACCGACAACGACGTCTGAGCCACACGGCCGGGCACCGTAACGACGAAGAAGCAGCGGGACGAGGAAGCGCGACGTGGACGAACGCATGGCCGACCTGGCCTACGCGGCCGGGTGGTCACTGGTCCGCCGCTCACCGGAGAGCGTGGGGCGGGCGGTGTTCCGCCGGATCGCCGACCGCTCCTGGCGCACCCACGACGGCGGCACCAGGGGACTGGAACGCAACCTGCGCCGGCTGATGGGCCCCGATGCCCCCACCGTCCGGCTCAGGGCCCTGTCCAAGGCCGGTATGCGCTCCTACATGCGCTACTACTACGAGCTCTTCCGCCTGCCCGCCATGGGGCGCGACCACATCCTCTCCCACACCCGACAGAGCGGTGTGGAGGTTCTGGAGGAGCACATCCGCTCCGGCAGGGGAGTGGTCGCCGCCCTACCGCACATGGGCAACTGGGACCACGCCGGCGCCTGGATCGCGGCCCGCGGCACCCCGCTGACCACCGTCGCCCAGCGGCTGAGTCCGGAGAGCCTCTACCGGCGCTTCACCTCCTACCGCGAGTCCCTGGGCATGGAGGTGCTGCCGCTCACCGGAGGTGGCGCCAACACCGTGGGCGTGCTCGCCCGGCGCCTGCGCGAGGGCGGCCTGGTGTGCCTGCTCGCCGACCGCGACATCCACGGAAACGGCCCGGAGGTGGACTTCTTCGGGGAGAAGGCGCGCATGCCCTCCGGTCCGGCGGCCCTGGCCCTGAACACCGGCGCCGCCCTGATGCCGGTCTCCCTCTGGTACGACGGCCCGTACTGGAACATCCGTGTACACGAGGAGATCCCCGTCGTCGAGGCGCCCACCCGAGCCCAACGGGTACAGGAGACCACCCAGGCACTGGCCCGGGTGTTCGAGGGCGCCATCGCCGAACACCCCGAGGACTGGCACATGCTGCAGCCGGTCTTCAGCTCCGACCACGAGGCGGACCATGGGTAGGGCCACGACCGCGCCGGAGGAGTCCGTTGAGGGTGGTGGTGGGCGACGGGTGGGCATCGTCTGTCCCTACTCCTGGGACGTTCCCGGCGGGGTCCAACAGCACGTGGGCGACCTCGCCGAGGCGCTCATCGGGATGGGCCACCACGTGTCCGTCCTGGCCCCCGTGGGCGACCCCGAACACCCGACCCCGGCCCACCTCGTCTCGGCGGGGCGTCCCGTGCCCGTTCGCTACAACGGCTCGGTGGCCCGCGTCCGCTTCGGCCCCCGGGCCTCCACGCTTGTGCGCCGTTGGATCGCCGAGGGGGACTTCGACCTCGTGCACGTCCACGAACCGGCCGCGCCCAGCCTCTCCCTGCTGGCCTGTTGGTCGACGGACGGTCCCATCGTCGCCACCTTCCACACCTCCAACCCGCGCTCCCGGGCGATGTCGGCCACCTCCACCGCCCTGCGTTCGGCCATGGAGAAGGTCAACGCGCGCATCGCCGTGTCCGAGGCCGCGCGACGCACCCTCGTCGAACACGTGGGCGGTGACGCCGTACTGATCCCCAACGGGGTGTCGGTGCGTCGTTTCGCGCACGCCGACCCGCTCCCCGGATGGCCCGGCGAGGGCGGCTCCATCGGTTTCCTCGGCCGCCTGGACGAACCCCGCAAGGGCTTGGGCGTGCTGCTGGAGGCCTTCACCCGCCTGGCCCCGCACCGGCCGGGTCTTCGGCTGCTCGTCGCAGGACCGGGTCACCCCGACCTGTCCGGTGTCCCCGACGATCTGCGCGAACGTGTGGTCCTGCTCGGTCGACTCGACGACGCCGACAAGGTCCGCGCCTACCATTGCGCCGACGTCTTCTGCGCGCCCAACCTGGGCGGGGAGAGCTTCGGCATCGTCCTCACCGAGGCGATGGCAGCGGGCGCCGCCATCGTCGCCAGCGACATCCCGGCCTTCGACGCGGTCCTGAACGGAGGCGAGGCCGGGGAGCTCTTCCGGGCCGGCGACGCCGAACACCTGGCCGAACGTGCCGCCGCCCTGCTCGACGCCCCCGACCGGCGCGCGGAACTCTCCCGGGCGGCCCGCGCCGCCGTGCGCGCCTATGACTGGGACGCCGTCGCCGCCGACATCGCCCACGTGTACGAGACGGTCCTGGCCGGAAACAGGCCCCTGACCGCCGTCTCGTACCGCCGGGGTGAGCGGCCCTGATCGGTGACGCCTCCTTCGTGGGCACGGTGGCCGCCGTCCTGCTGGTCCTGGTACTGGCCGGCTTCTACCTGTCCTGGCGGGCCACCCGGTTGGACCGGCTCCACCATCGCGTGGAGACCGCGCGAGCGGCGCTGGACGCCGCCCTGCTGCGCCGGGCCGCGGCCGTCCTCGACCTCGCCGCCTCCGGTCACCTGACCTCCGAGGCGTCGATCGGGCTCGCCGAGGCCGCCAACCGGGCACGCCGCGCCGACGACCACCGTGAGCTGGCCGAGAGCGCGCTGTCGGCGACCCTGCGCGAAACCCTGGACACACGCACCGACATCACCACCGCCCCGGAGCTCCAGGAGGTGCGGGTCGCCGCGCGCGGGGTCCACCTCGCCCGCGTCTTCCACAACGACGCGGTCGGCGACACCCGTCGCGCACGACGTTCCCGCCTGGTCCGGCTCCTGCGTCTGGCCGGCACCGCCGCCCTGCCCGAGTTCTTCGAGATGGACGACCAGACGCCCGGAGCCGCCGCCCCGGGGCCCCGCTGAACCCGTCGTGTTCCACCGTGGAGTGCACGATTCGCGACAATCGACCATCTGGCCAAAAGTCCCGAAAGGGGCCTGACTAGGATGGTGGCCTGGTCGACCCAGGGTGCGCGGCGCCGACGGTGTCCGCGTGACCTTCGCGCGTGCGCCGGTGAGCCGCGGGCCCAGGGTGCACCGAGGCCCGCACGTAGGGGCCGAGCCCCTAACCGGAAAACGACAACGGGAGCCCATCACCGTGGCCGAGAACGCAACGAACAACGCCGAGAACGCCGTCGGCACCCAGCGCGTCAAGCGCGGGATGGCCGAGCAGCTCAAGAACGGCGTCATCATGGACGTCGTCACCCCCGAGCAGGCGAGGATCGCGGAGGACGCCGGTGCCGTGGCGGTCATGGCCCTGGAACGCGTCCCCGCCGACATCCGCAGGGACGGCGGCGTGGCCCGCATGTCCGACCCCGACATGATCGACGGCATCGTCGAGGCGGTCTCCATCCCCGTGATGGCCAAGGTCCGCATCGGCCACTTCGTCGAGGCCCAGGTGCTGGAGTCCCTCGGCGTGGACTTCGTCGACGAGTCCGAGGTCCTCACCCCCGCCGACGAGGCCCACCACATCGACAAGTGGGCGTTCACCGTCCCCTTCGTGTGCGGTGCGACCAATCTCGGCGAGGCCCTGCGCCGCATCTCCGAGGGCGCCGCGATGATCCGTTCCAAGGGCGAGGCCGGTACCGGCAACGTCGTCGAGGCCACCCGCCACATGCGCTCCATCAGGGGCGAGATCAAGCGCCTGGGCACCTTGGACGAGGCCGAGCTGTTCGGCGCCGCCAAGGAGCTGCGCGCCCCCTACGAGGTGGTCAAGGAGGTCGCGCGACTCGGCAAGCTGCCGGTGCCGCTGTTCTCCGCCGGTGGTGTGGCCACCCCCGCCGACGCCGCCCTCATGCGGCAGCTGGGCGCCGAGAGCGTCTTCGTGGGCTCGGGCATCTTCAAGTCCGGTGACCCGGCCAAGCGGGCCGACGCCATCGTGCAGGCCACCCTGCACTACGAGGACCCCGCCGTGATCGCTCGTGTCTCGCGAGGCCTGGGCGAGGCCATGGTCGGCATCAACCTGGAAGAGCAGCCCGACTCACAGCGTTACGCCGGTCGAGGCTGGTAGGGACGCACCCGAGAACGAACGGGGGCGGCGGGGCCCACGGAGGCCCCGCCGCCCCCGTCGCCACTCCGGCTCCCACCGCCCCTCTCCATCGGACGAGAAGGAACCGCACTTGAGCGCCGCACCCACCATCGGAGTCCTCGCCCTACAGGGTGACGTCGCCGAGCACATCGCCGTCCTGCGCTCCCTGGGCGTGCACGCGGTGAAGGTGCTCTCGCCCGAACGGCTGGACGCCGTGGACGGGCTGATCCTGCCCGGCGGCGAGTCCACGACCATGTCCAAACTGGCACTGCGCTACGGGCTCATGGAGCCGTTGCGCGAACGCGTCGAGGCGGGCATGCCCGCCTACGGGACCTGCGCCGGCATGATCATGCTCGCCGACGAGATCCTCGGTGGTACCCACGACCAGCGAACGGTCGGCGGGATCGACATGACCGTGCGCCGCAACGCCTTCGGCCGCCAGACCGAATCGTTCGAGGCTCGCGTGCACGTGGACGGGATCGGCGAGGACCCCTTCGACGCGATCTTCATCCGCGCCCCGTGGGTGGAGAGGGTCGGGCCGGAGGTCACGATCCTCGGGAGAGTAACCGGCCCGGACGAGGCCGGTAGGATCGTCGCCGTACAAAAGGGCGGCCTGATGGCGACGTCCTTCCACCCCGAACTCACCGGCGACGCGCGCATTCACCGCCTCTTCGTCGACATCGTGAAAGGACACGCATGAGCGGCCACTCCAAGTGGGCCACCACCAAACACAAGAAAGCCGTCATCGATGCCAAGCGGAGCAAACTCTTTGCGAAGCTGATCAAGAACATCGAGGTGGCCGCGCGTACCGGTGGTGGGGACACCGAAGGGAACCCGACGCTCTACGACGCCATCCAGAAGGCGAAGAAGAACTCGGTGCCCGCCGACAACATCGAGCGCGCCCGCAAGCGCGGCTCCGGTGAGGAGGCCGGTGGCGCCGAGTGGCAGACCATCATGTACGAGGGCTACGCCCCCGGTGGTGTCGCACTGCTCGTCGAGTGTCTGACCGACAACCGCAACCGCGCCGCCTCCGAGGTGCGCGTGGCGGTCACCCGCAACGGTGGCAACATGGCCGATGCCGGTTCGGTGTCGTACCTGTTCAACCGTAAGGGTGTCGTGCTCGTGCCCAAGGAGGGCACCACCGAGGACGACGTGACCCTGGCGGTCCTGGAGGCCGGCGCCGAAGAGGTCGAGGACCTCGGTGAGTCCTTCGAGATCATCTGCGAGGCCACCGACCTGGTCCCGGTCCGCACGGCGCTGCAGGAGGCCGGCATCGACTACGACTCGGCCGACTCCAGCTTCCTGCCGACCATGGAGGTCCCGGTCGACGCCGAGACCGCCAAGAAGGTCCTGCGGGTCGTGGACGTCCTGGAGGACTCCGACGACGTGCAGAACGTCTTCACCAACGCGAACATCCCCGACGAGGTCCTGGCCGAGCTCTAGGGTTCGCCCTTCCTCCTCAGCACCTGTGGCCGCACCCCGGGGTGCGGCCACAGGTGTTCCCGCGTCGTCTCGTCAGTCGGTCAGGTTCATCACGGCGACCACCTTGGTGGGCCGCAGCCGCACCACCAGTTCGCCGGGCACACCGTTGCGGCGGCCGAACTCCTCGGCGAGTTCCGCGCCCATGTAGCGGCGGGCGATCTCCGTGGCGGTGCGGAGCAGGTCGCCGGGGTCCTCGGACACCAGGGCCTCACCCTGCACCTGGACGAACCCGAACGGAGGCTCCTCCAGGTCGACCACCAGGGTGACGCGCGGGTCCCGGGCGATGGAACGTGCCTTGGCGGTGCCTTGGCCGGTGTTGAACACCAGGGTGTCGCCCTCCAGAACGAACCACACCGGTACGACCAGGGGGCGACCATCGGCGGAGGTGTAGGCGATCTTGCCGGTACGGGTCCCCTCGGTGAGGAACGCGCGGACCTCGGGGTCGGTGATGGAAGCCATGCCCTCACGCTAGACCGACACGCGCCCGCGCCCGCGCGCTCGACACGCCGGGTCCCGGTCGTCCCCGGGCCGAAGGGCCCGAGGCGGCGCGGCCCCTTTCGGTGACCACGCGCGCGTCGGCTCGGGTCGGGCCGGAGAACACCGCGGCCAGTGGCACCCCGAGGGCCTGGGAGATCGCCTCGGCCGGTTCCTCGGGGATCGGCGCGAGCACCGGGCGGGCGTCGGCCAGCCTCCGGGTGAGCGAGGCCTGCCGGTCCAGGTCACCGGTCGGGCCCGGAGCGATGTCCAGTGGCGCGCCCGCGCCGTCCCGGTAGTCCGTGCACCAGCGCAGGTCCCGCCCGAGCCGCTCGGGGGCGTCGGCGTGCGTCACCACCAGGGCGTCCACCCCGCCGGTCGCGGCCAACGCGTACCGGGCCGCCACCAGGTCCAGGTGCCCCACCCGGAACGCCCCCTGCCAGGGGTGGTCGCGGTTGTGCCGATCGGGCAGTCGGGCGGTGAGCACGGGGTCCTCGGTCACCAGCGGACCGGCGCCGTGCCTGGTGGTGAAGGTGCGCAGCACCCCGAGCCGGCGGGCGTCTCCCGACCGGCCCGCCTCGTCGAGCAGGGTCAGCGGGTTGGCGGTCGTGGTCGTGGACCAGGTGGTGTGCGGGTGGAAGCCGTGCCACTCGTCCAGCAGCACGCCCTGGGCCCCCTCGAACACCACCGGGGTTCGAGCCAGCAGCCGGGGCAGGTACGTCTCGTCCACCAGGCGCACTCGTTCGGCGAACGCGGCGTAGGCCTCCAGGCACTCCTCCAGGTCGAGCCCCTCCGCATCCGGGTCGGACGGTCCGAGCGCCTCGGCCAGGGCGACCAGCTTGCGGCGCAGCCGCGCGGGTGTGGCGCAGTCGCCCACGGTGGGCGCCAGGTCGGGGTGATCGAGGGCGTAGGCCATGGTCTCGCCCACACCCATCCCGCAGGATCCGTGCCGGTCCGCGCCCCGGGCCCGCTCCCGCGCCCGGTTGGCCGCCCGGTGCCACGGGGTGCTGATCAACGCCCGCCGGTCCACGGTGATCAGGGACAACGGATCCGCGATCCCGAGCGACGCCAGGTGCGCGGCCTCCATCGCCAACGCGAACGGGTCCACCACCATGAACCGGGACAGGTGGGTGGGGGCCGGACCGCCCGGGGCGAGTGTGCCCGCCCCGAACTGGGAGAACGTGTGGTGCCGTCCATCGGGGGCGACCACGTTGTGCGCCGCCTGGGCGCCCCCGTTGGCCCGCACGACCGCGCCGTAGTCACCGGTCGCGCACAGCAGGTCCACGGTCACCCCCTTCCCGGCGTCGCCGAACCCCAGGTCGACGACGATCGCGTGCGAGGTCACAGCCGGTCCACCCCCGGTCCGTCACCGGCGAGCCCGCTCACGTCCGAGTCGGAGACGACCGACCCACGGCCCCGCGACAGTGGCTGCAGCGCCTTGCCGACGGCCTCGCCGGCGTTCGACCCGGATTCGGCCAGGTCCCGAAGCCCCTCCTCCAGGTCGATGGCCTCCTCGCCCAGGCCGACGGTGACGGCGATGGTCTCGCACACCGCGTCCAGGTCCTCCAGCAGGATCAGGTTCTGACCCAGGTGCTTCTCCCAGAAGGTCCGGACCCGGTCGTCACGGAAGTGGGCGCTGCCGGTCGGCATGATGAAGAAGACCTCGAACCGGCGTCGCAGCTCGTCCAGGATGGCGGGGAAGGCGATGTTCTCGTCCAGGTCGTCGCCGATCACCTCGCGCACCTCGCGGGCCTTGACCGCGCCGTAGGCCATCTCGTCGCCGACGATGAACAGGTAGCCGCGTCGGCCGCGCTCGTCCAGGCAGTCCATGGCGGTGTGCCGGGCCATGAAGTACATGGCGAGCTCGTAGGACTCGGTCATCTGGCCTCCGCCCCCGCCCTCCAAGAGCAGGTTGCCGAGGTCGTCCTCCAGTTCGTTGCCGGACTCGAACTGGCCGACCTGCAGCGGAACCCGGTCGCACGTGGCGTCACCGACGGCGCCGAACAGGATCTGCGGGTCCTCCACGTACCCCTTGCGCAGCAGCAGACCGAACAGGTCGGGCAGCTTGGTGCGCAGCACGCGTGGAACGCTTCCCATGGAGCCGGTGACGTCGAACAGCACCGACACCGCCAGCGAGTTCGGGTGGGCGTCGGAGTCGCGGCTCTCGCGGACGGTGACCCCGTGCGGGTCGAGGGTCGGGTGCGGCTTCCAGCCGGCGCGCGCCTTCTTGGTCGCGTTGTCGTGGTAGTCGAACGCTCCGATGCCGCGCGAGTCCCGGAAGGCCTGGCGGGCGTGGTAGGCGTCGGTGGACCAGTGGCTGCTTCCCATGTCTGTCTCCGTGGATCGTGATGAGGGTGGGTGCGGGGGCGAGATTTCAGTCGGGCATGTGGAAGGGGTGGAACCGGGGTGGCCCGAAGGTCCGCTCCAGGGCCTGGTCCAGCTCGTCCAGCAGGGCGAACGCGTCGGATGGTCGCCGCTCGGGCGCCGGCAGCGAACTGCCTCGTGCGAACGCCGCCAACTGACGCGGTAACCGGCCCGCGGTCACGAACTCCACGCACCTGGTCGCCATGTACACGTCGGTGGCGGGTCGCGCGGGGCGCCGGGCGGCGACCTCGGGTGGATACACGTCCTTGCGGTGCGGCACCATCGCCGGGACATGCGGGGCGGTACGGGTCGCGTCGAAGGTCACCGAGTAGCACCAGTCCACGAGCACCAGACCGTGCTCGTCCGGGTGGATCAGCACGTGTTCGGGCACCACGGCCCCGTGCACGACGCCGGCCCGGTGGGCGTCGCCGATCGCCACCAGCAGTCGGCGCCACATCCAGGCGGCGTCGCGGGGGCCGACCCCGTCGGGGTAGGCGCGCCGCACCTCGGTCAGGTCGTAGAACCCCGACAGCCGCCGCAGGACGTTGCCGTGCCGCTCCACCCGCGTGGCCGGGTCCCGGTGTCGGAGCGTTCCGACCAGTTCGGGCCTGAAAGCGCGGTAGCGGGGCGCGCCGCGTTCGTGGATACGCCGCAGCGCGCCGGCCTCGGCCCGCACCAGGTCGTTGTCGCGGGGCGCGCGGGGAAGTTTGAGCACCGCGTCCCGCCACCGGTCCCCGTCCCGGTAGCGCACCGCGCGCAGGTCGGCGATGTCGCCCTCGGCCACGGGGCGGCCGCGGTCGACGTGGTAGGTGCGCTCCTCGGTGGTCAGCACCAGGTCGTCCAGGCCCGGACCGCCCTGGACCGCGTTCCGGTAGCGGCGCCAGGCGTCGGTGAGACGGGCGAACCCGTCGGCCGCGTCGTCCCGTCGCCGCGTGGGCGCGGTGTCGGGGTGCAGGAGCCTGGCGAGCCGGCGGTAGACGGCGGTGGCGTCCGGCGGGATCCGGCCGTCCCGGGGCGGTGCTCCGAACAGGTCGGTGGGCCCGGTGGCCATGTCGACCCCGCGCAGGGCCGAGTCGAAGTCGTCGTGCGTGCGCGATTCGCCGTCCATGTCGTCCTCCCTTCGGGGGTGTGGGTCGGGGCCGGTCATTGGGCGCCGCGGAGCAGCGGTGGGTGCAGCAGGGCGGCCTCGCCCGCCCGGTACAGGCGGGCGCGTCGTCCGCCGCCCGAGCCGCCGCGGTCGGCCAGTTCGCCGGTGTCCTCGACGAAGCCGGGTGTGGCGAGGATCTTGCGGTGGAAGTTGGCGGCGTGCAGGGTGCGCCCCCAGATCGCCTCGTACACCCCGCGCAGGGCGGTGATGGTGAAGGTCGAAGGGAGGAACGCGGTGGCCAGCGACGTGTACTCCAGCTTGGAGCGGGCCCGTTCGACGGCGTCGTCGAGGATGCGGGCGTGGTCGAAGGCCGTCTCCTCCTTCGTCGTCCAGGGCACCCACGCGGCTTCGGAGATGTCGCGTCCGGTCCCGGGATCGGGCAGGTCGGGGGCGAACACCATGTACGCCACCGAGATCACCCGCATGCGCGGGTCGCGGTCGAAGGCGCCGTAGGTCCCCAGCTGTTCCAGGTGGATCTCGGTGGGCATCGGGGTCTTCTCGGCGAGGACCCGCAGCGCGGCGTCGGGAAGGTCGAGGTCGGCCGGTCCGGCTTCGGAGTCCTGGGCACGGACGAATCCGCCGGGCAGTGCCCACAGTCCGCGTTGGGGGTGCGCGGCGCGGCGGGCCAACAGGACGTGGGGGAGGCCCTCGCGGATGGTCAGGGCGACCACGTCGACGGTCACCGCGGCGGGTGCGAAGGCGTGCGGGTCGTAGGAGGAGAGGAAACCGCGCTCGTCCCCGTCGTCGTATCGCCCATCGATCCCCTCGGACACCGTTGACCCCTCTGGTTGTTCTCAATCTGAGTAATTCTCGATTCGAGAACAACATAACCCGAGCTTCGTCCGCTGTCCAGTCCCGGGACGGTGGCGTCGACACGCCCGAAGGGCGGCGGGCGCTGTCACTCCGCGCCGCTAGCATGGTGCGAACGAACGTTCGATGAATCGATGGAAAGCAGGGTGACCACGTGCGCGTGCTGGGGATCGACCCGGGACTGACCCGCTGCGGCATCGCCGTGGTCGAGGGATCCATCGGTCGCCCACTGCGCCTGATCGCCGCCGACGCGATCCGCACCAGCCCCGACACCGACCTGCCCCAACGCCTCCTGGGCATCGAACGCGGCATCGAGGAGTGGCTCGACAAGTACGAACCCGAAGCCGCGGCCGTCGAACGCGTCTTCGCCCAGCACAACCTGAGCACCGTCATGGGCACCGCCCAGGTCAGCGGCCTCGCCCTGGTCTGCGCCGCCCGCCGCGGCCTGCCCGTCGTCACCCACACGCCCAGCGAGGCCAAGGCCGCCATCACCGGCAACGGGCGTGCCGACAAGGCGCAGGTCGGCACGATGGTGGCGCGTATCCTCGGTCTCGATGGCCCGCCCAAACCCGCCGACGCCGCCGACGCCGTGGCCCTGGCCATCTGCAACATCTGGCGCGGCGGTGCCCAGTCCCGGGCGGCCCAGGCCCAACAGGACTTCGCCCGCAAGGTGGAACTGGCCCGCCGAGCGCGCGGCCGCTGACACCGCCCCCAGGAAGGAGACGGACACCCCTCCGGGTGTCCATGACAGATGATCGCGTTCCTCACCGGCCGGGTGGCCGCACGCGGCGCGGGCAGCGCCGTCATCGACGTGGGCGGGGTCGGCATGTCCGTCCAGTGCACCCCTTCCGCCCTGTCCCGACTGCACGTGGGGGAGGAGGGCACCGTGGCCACGAGCATGGTCGTGCGCGAGGACTCCCTCACCCTGTTCGGGTTCGTCGACGACGACGAGAAGCACCTGTTCGAGCAGTTGCAGACCGCCTCGGGGGTGGGCCCCCGTCTGGCCCTGGCCATGCTCGCCGTGCACAGCCCCGACAGCCTCCGCCAGGCCGTCCACACCGAGGACACCGCCGCCCTGACCAGGGTCCCCGGCATCGGCAAGAAGGGGGCCCAACGCATCGTGCTGGAGCTGAAGGGCAAGCTGGAGGCGCCGATCAGTACCGACGGCACCCTGCCCGGCGCGGACCCCACCGCCACCGCCCGACCCAACGGCGCATGGCGGGGACAGGTGGTCTCCGGACTGGTCAACCTCGGCTGGTCCGGCAAGGACGCCGAGGCCGCCGCCTCCGCCGTCGCCGCCGAGGCCGAGACCACCAGCGACGTCACCGTCCTGTTGCGCAGCGCCCTGCGCAAACTCAGCCGCGCCTAAGGCCCGAAGGAGAACCCCGTGCACGAACGTGATGCGGTCTCGCCCGAGGCCGACGTCGACGAACTCCGGATCGAGGGGGCACTGCGCCCTCGAATACTGGACGAGTTCGTCGGCCAGGAACGGGTCCGCGAACAGTTGTCCCTGGTCCTGCACAGCGCACAGCGTCGCAACCGCGCTCCCGACCACATCCTCATGTCCGGCGGTCCAGGTCTGGGCAAGACCACCCTGGCCATGATCATCGCCGCCGAACTCGGTGCGCCGTTGCGCATCACCTCCGGCCCCGCCATCGAACGCTCCGGTGACCTGGCCGCGGTGCTCTCCACCCTCCAGGAGGGCGAGGTCCTCTTCCTCGACGAGATCCACCGCATGGCCCGGCCCGCCGAGGAGATGCTCTACGTCGCCATGGAGGACTTCCGGGTCGACGTCATGGTCGGCAAGGGCCCCGGAGCCACCGCGATCCCCCTGGACATCGCCCCGTTCACCCTGGTCGGGGCCACCACGCGGGCCGGGATGCTGCCCGCCCCGCTGCGTGACCGGTTCGGGTTCACCGCGCACATGGACTTCTACGAACCCGCCGAACTGGAGCGCATCCTGCACCGGTCGGCGGGGCTGCTCGGCGCGCCCCTGGACGAGGACGCCGCCCGCGAGGTCGCCGGGCGTTCGCGCGGTACGCCTCGTATCGCCAACCGGCTGCTGCGTCGGGTCCGCGACTACGCGGAGGTGCGCGGCGACGGACAGCTCACCCTGGCCAACGCGCACGCCGCCCTGGAACTGTACGAAGTGGACGAGCTGGGCCTGGACCGGTTGGACCGGGCCATCCTCGACGTGCTCATGAACCGCTTCCGTGGCGGACCGGTGGGACTGTCCACCCTGGCGGTATCGGTGGGGGAGGAGGCCGAGACCGTGGAGGTGGTCGCCGAACCCTTCCTCGTCCGCTCCGGTTTCCTGGCCCGCACCCCACGGGGGAGGGTCGCCACTCCGCAGGCCTGGGCGCACATGGGACTCACCCCGCCACCCGACGCCGCGTTCGGCGCCGCCCAGGCGGCCGCGAACACCGGCGGCACCACGGGCACCAACGGCGCCACGCCCTGAAGCCCGGGCGTCGACCGCTTCCACCTGTCACGATGGAGCCCACGAACGAAAACGGGGCCGAACCGTTAGCCCTCCGAACCCGGGGAGCTGGTGACCGGTGACTCATGCCACGTAAACTGGGACGTACCGGCCAAGAGCGGGGCACCACCCCGTGAGGTGTCGTTTCGACATCGGCGGAACGAGTTGGCACTCTGGTGCGTTGTATACGCCGGGTGCGAATCCGGCCGCCGTGGTCGGGCGACCCGCAAGGTGGTCGTCACGGGTGTCACGAGCCGACAGCCGTCGTCCACGAGAACCGTCAGGAAGGACGCCCCGTGCAGGGCCTTATCAATCTCGCAGCGGACGCCCCCCAGGGTGAGGGCAGCATCATCGGCATGTTGCTTCCCTTCGTACTGATCCTCCTGGTCTTCTGGCTGCTGTTCTGGCGCCCGAACCAGAAGCGCCGCCAGCAGGAGATGCAGATGCAGACCTCCCTGGTTCCCGGCGTCGAGGTCATGACCAAGGCGGGTATCTTCGCCACCATCGTCGAGATCCACGACCAGGACGTGCTGCTGGAGATCGCTCCGGGCACCCGTATCCGTATGCTCAAGGCCGGTGTCGGGGAGGTCATCACCCCCGCGGCCGACGACACCCCGGTCGAGGACCGTCCGGACTTCGGGGACGACGACAAGCCCAAGGGCTAGGATCCCGGAGGGCCCGTTCCCTCCCGCGCCCGTGGCGCACCACAGACTTCGGTACCGGCCCCCGAACACCGGGGCCGGTACCGCTGCTTTTCGGTGACTTCAGCCGAACCCGCTTCCCATCTGAAACGAAGGCCTGAGCCGCCATGACCAACGACACTGTGACGCCCGACGCGGACCTCGCCTTGATCGAGGCCAACATCCGCGACGTCCCGGACTTCCCGCACGAGGGCATCCTGTTCAAGGACATCACCCCGCTGCTGAACCACCGGGAGGCCTTCGCCGCCACGGTCGACGGGCTCAGCGCCCCCTACCGCGGGGCCGGCGTCGACCACGTCGTCGGACTGGAGGCGCGCGGCTTCATCTTCGGCGCCCCCGTGGCCATGGCGCTGGGCGCGGGCTTCGTTCCGGCGCGCAAAGCCGGGAAACTGCCCGCGGACACCATCGATCAGGCCTATGATCTCGAATACGGCACCGCGACCGTCGAGATCCACGCCGACGCGATCACTCCGGGCAGCCGTGTCCTCATCGTCGACGACGTACTCGCGACGGGTGGCACGGGCAGGGCCGCGGTGGAGTTGGTCCACAAGGCTGGTGGTACGGTCGTGGGATTCTCCGTTCTGATGGAGCTCTCCGCGCTCCGAGGACGCGAGAAGCTGCCCGACGTGGAGCTGCACACCCTCCTCTCGGTCTGACCGGACGACCTCGCGCGCACGGTGGGAATAGCGCGAAGGTTCCTCCTCGTTGACCTACACCAGCACTCGGTGTGACGCAATCGGTGACCAGGGTCACTACGCGTACCATCGGGCCGCCGGAGTACGGCGACGCACGAGGGGTCAGGTTCCGCCACCCCGCCCCACCTGGGCGGGCGCCACTAGACTGGTGGGAGAGGTGACCGCGGCGGCCACGTCGGTGACCGGCCCTGATGACACGCACGCGTTCCGGAGGCAGCCGATCCTTGGACTGTCGGCTCCACCGGGCGGATCCGCGGGAGGTAGGCATGCCAAACGAAGTGGTCTCGACCGGAGCGGTGTCCGCACGGGAGCAGGGGTCGAAGGCCCCGCGGGGTTCGGCCACCGAACGGGAGACGACCGCCGACGAGGGACGTGCCTCGCGGGGGGACGCCGACACCGGTATGCCACAGGGGCGTAACGACGGGGACCACACCGGTCCCAATGACAGACCACGTGACGAACGGCCGGAGGGCGCTGCGGAACAAGCGGCGCCCTCCGACGTATCCGAGCAGGACGTCTCCGGGCAGGGGGCCCAGGGGCGGCAGCCGGCGACCACCACGCCCTCCACCGTGCGAGTACGCAGAAGGCTCGCCCGACTCGGCGCCCAGCGGGGAGTGACGATGAACCCGGTGCTCGAACCACTGATCAAGACGGTGCGCGCCACCCACCCCAAGGTGGACGTCCGTCTGATCGAGCGCGCCTACGAGGTCGCCGCACACCACCATCGCCACCAAAAACGCAAGAGCGGCGACCCCTACATCACCCACCCGCTCGCGGTGGCCACCATCCTCGCCGAACTCGGCATGCAGGAGGCCACCCTCGCCGGCGCCCTGCTGCACGACACCGTCGAGGACACCGACTACTCCCTCGACGAGCTCCGAGCCGACTTCGGCGACGAGATCGCCCTCCTGGTCGACGGCGTCACCAAGCTGGACAAGGTCAAGTACGGCGAGGCCACCCAGGCCGAGACGGTCCGCAAGATGGTCGTGGCCATGGCCCGCGACATCCGCGTGCTGGTCATCAAGCTCTGCGACCGCCTGCACAACATGCGCACCCTGCGCTACCTGCCCAAGAAGGCCAAGCGCGAGAAGAAGGCCCGCGAGACCCTGGAGATCTTCGCGCCGCTCGCCCACCGCCTGGGCATGAACACCATCAAGTGGGAGCTGGAGGACCTGGCGTTCGCCACCCTCTATCCCAAGCGCTTCGACGAGATAGCCCGACTGGTCTCCGAACGCGCCCCCCGGCGCGACGTGTACCTGCAGGAGGTCATCGAGGCGGTCTCGGGCGACCTGCGCGAGTCCAAGCTCAAGGCGACCGTGCGCGGGCGGCCCAAGCACTACTACTCGATCTACCAGAAGATGATCGCCCGCAACTGCGGCTTCGACGAGATCTACGACCTCATCGCGGTGCGGGTCCTGGTGGACAGTGTTCGGGACTGCTACGCGGCGCTGGGGACCATCCACGCGCGGTGGAACCCGGTGCCGGGCCGGTTCAAGGACTACATCGCGATGCCGAAGTTCAACATGTACCAGTCGTTGCACACGACGGTCATCGGTCCCTCCGGCAACCCGGTCGAACTCCAGATCCGCACCCGCGCCATGCACCGGCGCGCCGAGTACGGCATCGCCGCGCACTGGAAGTACAAGGAGGACCGCAACTCCACCGGGACCGAGACCAAGCCCAAGGGCACCACCGACATGCAGTGGCTGCGTCAGCTCATCGACTGGCAGCAGGAGACCAAGGACCCGGGCGAGTTCCTGGAGTCGCTGCGCTTCGACCTGTCGGTGCAGGAGGTGTTCGTCTTCACCCCGCAGGGTGACGTCATCTCCCTGCCGGAGGGCGCCACCGCCGTGGACTTCGCCTACGCCGTGCACACCGAGGTCGGCCACCGCACCGTCGGCGCTCGTATCAACGGCCGTCTGGTGCCGCTGGAGAACGAGCTGCACAACGGCGAGGCCGTGGAGATCCTCACCTCCAAGGACCCCGACGCCGGGCCCAGCCGCGACTGGCTCAACTTCGTCAAGAGCGCTCGTGCCCGCAACAAGATCCGGCACTGGTTCACCAAGGAGCGCCGCGAGGCCGCGATCGAACAGGGCAAGGAGGAGATCGCCAAGATCATGCGCAAGCAGGAGCTTCCGGTCAAGCGCCTGTTCAGCGGAGAGGCGATCATCGCCCTGGCAGGCGATCTGCGCTACACGGACGTGGACGCCCTGTACGCCGCCGTGGGCGAGCACCAGGTGAGCGCACAGAGCATCGTGAGCAAGCTCGTGGACTCCATGGGTGGGCTGGACAGCCACACCGAGGACATCGCCGAGTCCTCGCTGCCCACCAAGGCCGCCACCACGCGCCAGCGCTCGGGCAACCCGGGCGTGGTCGTGGCGGGCGACGGTGACGTGTGGGCGCGCCTGGCCAAGTGTTGTACGCCGGTGCCCGGTGACGACATCGTCGGTTTCGTGACCCAGGGGCATGGGGTTTCGGTGCACCGCGCCGACTGCGCCAACGCCGCCAGCCTGGACCAGGAGCGCATGGTCGACGTCGAGTGGCGGCCCACCGAGGACTCCATGTTCCTGGTGGCCCTGCACGTGGAGGCCCTGGACCGCTCCCGGTTGCTGTCCGACATAACACGCGTGTTGTCCGACCAGCACGTCAACATCCTTTCCGCCACGGTGCAGACCAGCCGCGACCGGGTGGCGCAGAGCCGCTTCACCTTCGAGATGGCCGACCCCACCCACCTGGGCAGCGTGCTGCGCGCCGTGCGCGGCGTGGACGGGGTCTACGACGTCTTCCGGGTGCGCAACTGACCCGCCACCCGGTTCGTTGGAAAACCGATGGCACCCTCGGGACACCGGTGGTTAGCGTGTGCGCGTACACGACCCCCCACCGGTGAAGGCAGGCCCTCGTGCTCGAACTCCGTCCCCCGCGCCCCGAGGACACTCGCGCGCTCGAACTGCTCGCCCGGCGCTCGTGGCCGGTGGGGACCCACCCCGGTGGTCTGGGTTGGCAAGCGGCCACCGAGGACATGCCCCGGCCGATGGCGGTGGCCGAACGAGACGGTGAGATCGTCGCCTGGGCCGGGGTCACCGGCGCCAACGCCATCTCCGAGCACACCAGGGTCACCCTCGAAGGGGCCCGGACCGACCCCGAGGCCGGGGCCGCCCTCCTGGATTGGGCCCTGGCGCGTACCGAGGGTGGGACACACCTGCCGGTCTTCCACGGTGACGAGGAGCTCCGGTTCCTGGCCGAGAAGGCGGGCTTCGCACACGAAGGGACCCTGGACACCTGGATGCGTCGTGCCGCCACGGAGGAGTCCCCGGCCCTGCCCGAGGGGTACGTGATCCGGCCCGTCCGCGAGGGCGAGGAGGAAGCCCGGGTGGAGTGCCACCGCCTCGCCTGGAAGCCCGCCGACCTGCCCTGGCCGGAGAGCGTGGGTCCGGTGGACCCATCGCTGAACAGCCGTTTCTCCCGGACCTACTACGACGCCACCCGTGCGTCCCTGCTGTACGACCCCGAACTGGACCTCGTCGTCCAGGCCCCGGACGGCTCCCTGGCCGCCTGCTGCGTGGTGTGGTTCGACGCAGAGAGCGGCACCTCGGAGGTCGAACCCCTGGGAGTGGTCCCCGTCCACCGCCATCGAGGCCTGGCGGCCGCCCTGGTGCTGGAGGCGTGTTCCCTGACCGCCCACCGAGGCGGCGACCGCGTGTTCATCAACACCGCACCCAACCCGCTGTATCCGGCCCCGGCGAGGACCTACGCGAAGGTCGGCTTCGAGGAGGTCGACCGCGGCCGCGTGTACGTGCGTCGCGCCCCGTGAACACCACGGCCCCGGACCCCCTCGACGGGGTGACCGGGGCCGTTTCTGCTCAGGCCCTTCCTGCTCGGGCCGTCCGCGCTCGGGTCAGATCCGGATGGTCGTGGACCGCACGACGCGGAAGACCGGGTGACGATCCGCCTCGGCCACGAAGGCCTCCACCGGGGCTTCCGGCGGCGCCTCGAAGTACGGGCCGACGATCGCCGAACGCGGGTGCTCCAGGTACTCCTTGAGCGCCGTTCCGGCCTCCTCGGGGTCCACCTCCAGCACGCTCACCAGTTCGATCCAGCCGCCCTGGCGCAGGGTCGCGAACCCGTCCTTGCGGATGTTGTGCACCCAGTTCACCTCGCCGTACGGGGAGACCAGATACCGGCCGCGCTCGCTGTCCAGCACACTCACCGGGGTGGTGCGCAAGAATCCGGACTTGCGGCCCCGGGTGGTCAGCAGGTGCATCTCCTGCGGGCAGACCCCGTACTTGACGAAGTTGCTGACGACCGCGTCCGAGACGCGGCGCAGCTTGGTCGCCTCGAACCGCTTCGTCGGTTCGTTCACCATCTTGGGCAACTCCCTCACTCGGCTGCTCTCCATTGTGGTGGCTGGGAGCACCCGTTGGCACCCGGGATACCGGCGAGATCCGGCACACGTCGCTCACCTGCGACCCGTCGCCACACGGGCCTCCCGGGCCGTCTCGGTCGTTAGCGGAACGCGGAGATCCCCGTGACGGACTGGCCGATGCTCAGCGCGTGGATGTCCTCGGTGCCCTCATAGGTGGCCACCGTCTCCAGGTTCACCATGTGCCGCATCACCGGGTACTCCAACGTGATGCCGTTGGCGCCGTGCAGGCCGCGCGCGGTCGCCGCCACCCGCTGGGCCGCGGCCACGTTCGCGAACTTGCCGAAGCTGACGTGGTTGTGGTGGCATTCGCCCCGGTCCTTGAGACGACCGATGCGCAGGGCGGTCATGCCGGCGTGGTTGACGTCCACGACCATGTCGGCGAGCTTGCGCTGGGTGAGCTGGAAACCGGCGATGGGTCCGCCGAACTGCTCGCGGGTGAGCGAGTAGTCGCGGGCGGCCGCGTAGCAGGCGCGGGCGGCACCGGCCGCGCCCCACACGATGCCGTAGCGGGCCTCGTTGAGGCAGGAGAGGGGAGAGCCGAGCCCCTTGGACTCGGGCAGGATCGCGTCGGCGGGCAGACGCACGCCCTCCAAGACCAACTCCGCGGTGATGGAGGCGCGCAGCGACAGCTTCTTGTGGATGACGTTGGCGCTGAACCCGGGGGCGTCGGTGGGCACGACGAACCCGCGGACGCCCTCGTCGGTGGCGGCCCACACCACGGCGACGTCGGCCACCGAACCGTTGGTGATCCACATCTTGGTGCCGTCGAGCACCCAGTCGGAGCCGTCCCGGCGGGCGCGGGTGCGCATCGAACCCGGGTCGGAACCGGAGTCGGGTTCGGTCAGCCCGAAGCAACCGATGGCCTCGCCCGCGGCCATGCGCGGCAGCCACTCGTTCTTCTGATCCTCGGACCCGAACTTGTGGATCGCCGTCATGGCGAGGGAGCCCTGCACGGACACGAAGCTGCGCAGCCCGGAGTCCACGGCCTCCAACTCGCGGCAGGCCAGGCCGTAGGCTACGGCGCTGGAACCGCCGCAGCCGTAGCCTTCCAGGTGCATGCCGAGCACCCCGAGGTCGCCGAAGGCCTTGGCCAGGCCGCGCGGGTCGGGCAGGGTGCCGGCCTCGAACCAGTCGGCGACCTCGGGCAGCAGTTCCGCGGCGGAGAACTCCCGCACGGCGTCGCGGATGTCGCGTTCGGTGTCGGACAGTTCGGCGTCCACCGCCAGGAAGTCGAGCGGGTCGGGGGCGGCGGCCTTGCGGGAGTCGCTCATGGTGGGTGTCCCTTCGGGGTACGTGGTGTACGAAGTCCGTTGGTCAGTCGACGTCGGTCTGTTGGGCGGCGCCGCGCTCGAACAGTTCCTCGATCCGGTCGGGGGCCAATCCCAACTCGGTGAGGATCTCTCGCGAGTGCTGGCCGAGCAGTGGGGGAGCGGACATGGGGACGGGGGTGTCCGCCATCCGGAAGCCCGCCCGGACCTGTTCGAGGGGCCCGGCGGTGGGGTGTTCGACGGTGCGCAGGACGTCGTCCCCCGAGGCGTCGGCGGTACGCAGCGCGTCCAGGACACCGCGCACCCGACCCACCGGGACCCCGGCGGTGACCAGGACGTTCATCCAGTGGTCGGCGGGGCGGGAGGTCAGCGTCTCGGTGAGTTCGCCGACCAGCTCCTCGCGGTGCGCCACCCGTTCGGGGTTGGTGGCGTAGCGGGTGTCCTCGGCCAGGTCTGGGCGGTCGATGGCCGCGCACAACCGTCGGTACAGGGCGTCGTTGCCCGCGGCCACGACGATCTCCGCGTCGGCGGTGGGGAAGACCTGGTAGGGGACGATGGTGGTGTGCGCGTTGCCCACCCGGGCCGGTTCCGTCCCCGTGATCAGTGCCTGCTGGGTGAGATTGACCAGGCTCGACAGCGTGGAGTTGACCAGCGAGACGCTGACGTCCTCACCGCGGCCGGTGGCCTTGGCCCGCATGAGCGCGCCGAGGATGCCCACGGCGGCGTTGAGGCCGGTGAGCACGTCGGTCAGCGCCACACCGACCTTGCTGGCCGGTCCGTCGGCCGGGCCGGTGGTCGCCATCAGCCCGCTCTCGGCCTGCACGACGATGTCGAAGCCGGGGCGGCCCTCCGGTCGGTGTTCGGGCCCGAAGCCGCTCACCGAGCAGTAGACGACCGCCGGGTTGCGCTTGCCGATCTCCTCGTAGCCCAGCCCCAGCCGGTCGATCACTCCGGGTCGGAAGTTCTGGATCACCACGTCGGAGCCGGCGCACAGTTCCCGGACCGCGGCGAGCCCGTCGGGGTCCTTCAGGTCCACGGCGAGGCTGCGCTTGTTCCGGTTCACCGACAGGAAGTAGGCGGCCTCGCCGGGGGCGTGCGCCGCGCGGTGCTCTTCGGTGGGCTCGGCGTAGGGAGGTCCCCAGGAACGAGTGTCGTCGCCTCGCCCGGGTTGTTCGACCTTGATGACCTCGGCGCCCATGTCCGCCAACAACATGGTGGCGTAGGGGCCGGCCAGGACCCGGGACAGGTCGGTGATCCGCACACCGGCCAGGGGGAGTGGGGCACCCCCCGTCCCGGGTTCCTCTGTGGATTCGTGACTGGAAGGGTTCAAGGGTCACTCCTCGCCGTGGGGGGAACCGGGCAGTTGGTCGCCGTCACGCAGTTGGTAGTAGGTCTCCAGGCAGCGGCGCAGCGCGGTGGTGAGCGCGGCGCCCGATTGGCCCGCGTACCGCGTCTGCACCCGCTGGACGATCTCCGCGATGTCCTCGGTCACCGAGGCGCCCTCCACCAGGGCACGGAAGAAGTCCTTGGCCAGGTCGGTGAGCAGGGTGGTGTCCGCGGCGACGATCCGGTCGTCGGCGGTGTCCACGGCGAGCACGACACCGAGCCGCTGGTACTGGGAATGGCTCGCCACCGAATCGGGGAGACGGGCGTAGCCGGATATGAGGACAACCCGGGGGTTGCGGAAGAGCTGCTGAACGCGGTCGTCGCCGGGCAACGGACACACCTCTCGTCTGCGGGCACGCGAAAACTCCTACCGACTGGAGTCTCGCGTCTGAAGGGTTACCGGGGGAACCGGACACCCGCGACGTGAGGGCAGTTCGAGACCAGTATGTCGTCACCGTCGCGCCGACTGTCAAGCGGGGGCGTGTCCCAGAGCACACGAATCCCGTGGGTGCGTCGCGCACGAGCCATGTGTTACATTTCGGCACAGGTCACGAGTACCAGCGTCAAGCCCCGGCTAGCTGGTCGGCAACCCTCCTTCCGCGGTGGGGTGCCCCGGGTGAGGACCAGGTCCCGACACGACCGTGTCGGACAAGCGCGGACCCAGGAAGACGCGGCCGTCGAGCGGCGCACCCCGTGGGTCCCACGACCCACCGAAGAGGTGCCCCATGACCACCGTCATCCCGTTCGACTCCACCCGTCGCCCCCGCACCCGCCAGGCCGTTCGGGACGCGCGTGCGCGCCGGGCGTCGTACCCCGTCGGCGCCGCCCCGGACTGCTCGATCGTCACCCCGGACCGCGGGGTCCAGCTGGTCACCGGCGAGTACGTCGACTACGCCAACTTCGACTACGCGGCCAGCGCGCCCTGCCTGACCGCGGTCGCCGACGCCCTCTCCGCCGCCCTGCCCTACTACGCCAGCGTGCATCGGGGCGCGGGCCACCACTCCCGGATCAGTACCGAGGCCTACGAGGAAGCCCGTCGCGGCGTCGCCGGTTTCCTGGACGCCCGCCCCGACACCGACGCCGTGGTGTTCGTGCGCGGCACCACCGACGCGCTCAACCTGCTGGCCCGTTGCGTACCCGACGGTTGCACCGTGGTGGTGTTCGAGTCCGAGCACCACGCGAGCCTGTTGCCGTGGGAACACCCGGCCGCCCGCGCCGCGAAGGTGGTGCGCCTGCCGCTGCCCGCCACCCCCGACACCGCCGTCGAGGCCGCCCGCGCCGCCCTGCGCGAGGCCCCCGAGGGTCCGAAGCTGCTGTGCGTGACCGCGGCCTCCAACGTCACCGGTGAGATCTGGCCGGTCGAGGAGTTGGTCGAGGCCGCCCACGCCGAGGACGCCCGCGTGGTGGTCGACGCCGCCCAGTACGTGCCGCACCTGCCGTTCAGCCTCACCGAGACCGGCGCCGACTACGTGGCGCTTTCCGGACACAAGCTGTACGCGCCCTTCGGTTCGGGTGTGCTGGCGGGCCGCGCCGATTGGCTGGCAGAGGCCGCGCCCTACCTGTCCGGTGGTGGCGCGACGCGGAAGGTCACCGACCACGACGTGTTCTGGAACGACCTTCCGGCCCGGCACGAGGCGGGCAGCCCCAACGTCTTGGGCGCCGTGGCGTTGGCCGCGGCCTGCGCCACCTTCACCGAGGACACCCTGTACCTGCAGCACATCCGCGAGTCCGCCCTCCTGGAGCGCCTGCGCGCCGGGTTCTGCCAGATCGACGGCGTGCACGAGCTGACCCTGTGGGGGCCCGAACAGGCGCGGGTGGGCATCGTTTCGTTCGTGGTGGACGGGCTGCCCGCCGATCTGCTGGCCGCCGCCCTGTCCGCGGAGCACGGCATCGGGGTGCGCGACGGCCTGTTCTGCGCGCACCCGCTCACCGCCCACCTGCTGCCCGAGGGGCACACTCAGGCGGTTCGGGCCAGCCTGGGCGTGGGCACCACCGAGGAACACGTCGACCGGTTGGTCGGCGCCGTGGCGGATCTGGTCGCCCATGGGCCGCGTTGGGAGTACGTCGACCTCGACGGCCGGTTGGTCCCCGCCTCCGACCCGCGCGACGCGCTCTGAACGGAGCACGCCCGGAGCGGTCCCGTCGTCTATGATCAATGCGGAAAAACCGGTGGGAACGGGATGTTCTGCGCACGGTCGTCGAATTCCCGTTCCCTGCCGCGAACCCCCTGCGTATCGAGGTGGATGACCGCATGACCGACGATTCGACCGCCCCGGCCCCGGGGTCGAAGATCGACACCACCCGGACCCACTCGGCCCGGATCTGGAACTACTGGATGGGTGGAAAGGACCATTATCCGGTCGACCGTCTGGCGGGAGACGTGGTGGCCGAGTCCTTTCCGGAGATCCGGGACCTGGCCCGCACCAGTCGGGAGTTCCTCGTCCGCGCGGTGACCCACCTGACCCGGGACGAGGGCATCCGCCAGTACCTCGACATCGGTACCGGGATGCCCACCGCCAACAACACGCACGAGGTCGCCCAGTCGATCGCGCCGGAGACCCGGGTGGTCTACGTCGACAACGACCCCCTCGTGCTGACGCACGCCCGCGCCCTGCTGGTCGGCACCCCCGAGGGGGCCACCGACTACGTCGACGCCGACCTGCGCGACCCCGACGCGATCCTGGCCAAGGCCGCCGAGACGTTGGACTTCGACGAGCCGGTCGGGCTCATGCTGATGGGGATCCTGGGCCACGTCCCCGACGAGGAGGTCCAGCCGATCGTGCGCAGGCTGTTGGACGCCCTGCCCTCGGGTAGCTACCTGGTCAGTTACGACGGCGCCGACACGAGCGAGGACTACAACCAGGCCATCGAGGAGGGCAACAAGCACGGGGACGTGCCTTACCTGCTGCGCAGCCCCGAGGCCATCGCCGAGCGCTTCGAGGGCCTGGAGCTGCTGGAGCCCGGTGTGGTTCCCTGCCCGTTGTGGCGGCCCCCGATCGCGGGTGCCCGGCGCGGACTGGACCAGTACGGCGGGGTGGCTCGCAAGCCCTGACGGCCGGTCTCCGGCCGGTGCCCGAAGTCCCACCGCGGGCCGACCCGGAACCTCCGGGTCGGCCCGCGGTGTTCGTGGATGGGAGTTCGGGACCTTGGACTCACAAGAACTTGCGACGCAGGTCGTGACAAACGGCGCGATAGGGCCCATTTCACTTGGGTGTGTGCGGGGTATCACGTTCACAAGCGGTACTATCTGGCCCTGACGGCAGGGCACACCGTCGCGGACCCGATCGGTCCACCGACAACGGACGTCCTGCCTCCCACGAGCGAACCGGCTGGGGGAGCGTGAACGTGACGGACGTCCGAGGACCTGAGGCAGGCCCCCTCACGGCCGTGTTCCGACGGAGGACATCCTTTCGAAAGCCCGGGCGGGGACCACGCGTGGTCGACCTCGGCGACAGTAGCCGCGCCCATGTCCCCCACGACCCGGCCCTGGCCGAACACGTCCGTTTGCACCAGGCCTTCCTCGGTCGGGTCGTCGACTACCTGAGCGTCGACGCGGGCATCCGCCAGTTCGTCGATTGGGGCAGTCCCGTCCAGGGAACCGCCGAACGCGTGCACGGCGCCGACCCCGACGCCACCATCGTGCACATCGCCCCCGAGGGCGCCGCGGGGATCCTGGCCTCCCCGGACGACTCCGCCGTGCCGTCCGGCGACGGCGTGTGCTCCGAAACGCTCCTGCGCCGCCTTCACGCCGGTGGGCTCGTCGATCTCGACGAGCCCATCGCCGTATTGATGACCCGCACCTTCGGAGCCGACTCCCCGCCCACGGGCCTGGACACCCTGCACCGACTCATGCGCGGCGGCGGCTACCTGGCCCTCACCTCCACGGCGCCCCGAGCCGACGTCGAACGCGCCTTCGGCCCCTTCCTCCCCCTCGAACCCGGCGTGGCCGACCTCACCTGGTGGCCCTACCCCGACGAGGACGTCGCCGCCCAGGGCAGCGGAGTTCTGGCAGGATTGGGCCGCGCGTCGAGACGAGGAGGGGGAACGACCCGATGGCGGTGAACTGGAACGGCGAGATCCTCGCCCAGATGCAGTTCTACTGGGATTTCTCGTTGTGGCCACGCCTGGAGGGGCTCACCGACGAGGAGTTCTACTGGGAACCGGTGCCGGACTGCTGGACGGTACGTCGGCGCGAGGACGGCCGACACGCGCCCGATGGCGCCTACCCCGAACCCGTCCCACCACCGGTCACCACGATCGCCTGGCGGCTGGGCCACATCATCGTGGACGTGCTGGAGACCCGGATCAACTGGCACTTCGGCGACCGCACCGCGAGCCGTGACACCATCGACTGGCCCTCCACCGCCGCCGAGGCGCGCCAACGCCTGCGCACCGCCTACCTCACCTGGTCCGAACACGTGGGACGACTCGACGACGACGCCCTGGCCGTACCCGTGGGCGGGGCCGAGGCCGCCCAGTGGTCGGAGTTCCCGATGGTGGTGCTGGTCCTGCACCTGAACCGGGAGTTCATCCACCACGGAGCCGAGGTGGCCCTCCTCCGGGACCTGTACCGTGCCCGCTAAATGACGCGGAGGGGGTCCACGCGGACCTGGGCGAGGTGCTCGTCGCGGCGGGCGCTGCGGGCCACCGCCGCCGCCTTCAACGCACGCGCCAGCTCACCGATCCCGTTGCGCGGGACTCGCAGCAGCGCGCGCTCGGTCACGTGGGACCCGTCGTCGGCCGTCTCCGACCCGACCGGGACCGGACCCAACAGCTCGACACCCGTGGGCAGGGCGATCTGATCCAGCAGCTCGCGCACGTGCTCGGGGCCGCCGGTGATGGAGGCCATCGACACCGCGGGCGGGAAACCCAGCTCGCGACGGTCGGCCAGCTCGCGTTCGGCGAACCCGGCCGGGTCCCAACGCACCAGTGACTGCACCAACGGCAGCGAGGCCTCGGCGGACACCACCACGGTGCCGCCGGGGCGCACCAGCGCGGCGGCGTTCAGCCACCGACGCAGCGTCTCCTCCGAGGCCCGCAGGTCGGCCCGGTTGAGGAGCGCCCACCCGTCCAACAACACCGCCGCCGCGTAACCGCCGCCCTTGGCCACGGGTTCGGCCCCCGGGGTCGCCACCACCAGGGCCGGTTTGCTCGAAACCTCGGGCAACACGTCCTCACGTCCGGAGGTGCGCACGGCCAGCGCGGGGAAGGCCCTCCCCAGCTCCTCGGCGGTACGCCGGGCGCCCACCACCACCGCGCGCATTCGGGTCACCCCGCACTCGGGGCAGGCCCACTGGCCGGCCACCCGGCCGCACCAGCCGCATGAGGGCAGGGCGTGCGACCCACGGACCGCGAGCGGGCCGCGACAGCCGTCACAGCGAGCGGGTTCGCGACAGCCCGCGCACGCCAGGCTGTTGAGGTAGCCCCGGCGCGGCACCTGGAAGAGCACGGGCCCCACCCGGGCGGCCTCCCGGGCCGAACGCAGGGCCACGCTGGGCATGCGCGCCGAACGCGCCGCCTGGTCCCGGGCCAGTTCACGGTCGTCCCCGGCCGCTCGTACCAGGGGGGCGCGTCGACGCAGCGTCGCGCGGTCGGCGATCAACGGGTGCGCCCACCCCGATTCCAGCAACAGTTGGGCGTCGGTGGTGCGGGTGTGCCCGCCGATGAGCGCACCGGCGCCCGCCTTGTGGGCGCGCATCGCCAGTACCGTGCGCGAGTGCGGGTAGGGCGCGTGCGGGTCCACGTGCACGTCGTCGCCGTCGTCCCACAGCACCACCAGGCCCAGGTCGCGCACGGGGGCGAAGACCGCGGCGCGGGTTCCGACCACGACCCGGATCTCGCCGCGCAGGACCGTCAGCCAGCGTCGGTATCGTTCGGCCGGCCCCAGGTCGGCGGTGAGCGCCACGTGCCGTCCCTCGCCCAACCGGCGGGTGAGCGCCTTGTCCACCCGGGCCACGTCCCGACCATCCGGGAGCACGATCACGCCGCCGCGCTCGGCGGCCAGGACGGCTTCGGCGGCCACCGCGATCGCGTCGGTCCAGTCGGTGCCGGGCAGGGCGTTCCAGATGGCGCGCGCGGGGAGTCCCTCGCGCAGCGCACGCACGTACGCCGGACCCTCCGTGTAGGCGTCCCAGGGGCCGGGGTCGACCTCCAGTACGGCGGCCTCCACGGTCTCCTGCACGGCGGAGGCTTCGCCGGGCGGCGCCTCACCGGGCTCGTCCTCCTCGGCCCCTTCCAGGTCTTGTGCCCTCTCCCGCGCGCGCCGGTCGGCCTCCTTCTCCACCCGCGCGTGCCGGGGTGGCACCGCCAGTCGCAGCACGTCGCTCAGGGTGCCCGCGTACCGATCGGCGACGGCTCGGGACAGCGCGAGGACCTCCGGGGTGAGCACCGGCTCGGGGGAGACCACCGTCTCCAGGTAGGCCAAGCGTCCGGCGAACTCCGAGCTCTCCACCCGCTCCGCCAGGAAACCGGCGAGCAACCGACCGTTGAAGCGCACCTTCACCCGGCAGCCGGGCACGGCCGTCTCGTCCATGTCGGCCGGTACGCGGTAGTCGAAGTAGCGGTCCAGGTGCGGCAGCGGGGTGTCCACCACGACACGCGCGATCGGGAGTCGGTCGGCGGGCCTGCGCTTGGCGGGCGGACGGCTCTTGGCGGAGGCGGCCCTGGCCTTCGCCGTTTCCTTCGGCTCCCCCGCAGGCAGGTCGAAGAGGGCCGCTTCGGGCTGGTCGGGCTGCGCTGTCATCACCTTTGGTCTATCAGATGACCACGACGGTCCAGGGACCCGAGAAGCCCGACACAGGCGCGTTCTCGGTGGGGAGTGCGGTAGAACAGTGACGTGTGGTCGCAGTCGAGGGGGAATGGTCGAACATGAAGCTGGTCTTTGCCGGTACACCCGAGGTGGCGGTGCCCTCACTCCGGGCCCTGATCGACTCCGAACACGAGGTCGCGGCCGTCGTCACCCGGCCCGACGCCCGCTCCGGGCGCGGGCGCAAGGTGTCGGCCAGCCCGGTCGCCGAGCTCGCCGAGAGCGAGGGCATCGAGGTCCTCAAGCCCGCCAAGGCCGGTGACCCCGACTTCCTGGCCCGGCTGACCGAGATCGCCCCCGACTGCTGCCCGGTGGTCGCCTACGGCGCCCTGCTGCCCCAGTCCGCCCTGGACATCCCCGAGCACGGCTGGGTGAACCTGCACTTCTCCCTGCTGCCGGTCTGGCGCGGCGCGGCCCCCGTCCAGCACGCCGTCCTGCACGGCGACGACGTCACCGGCGCCTCCACGTTCCGCATCGTCAAGGAACTCGACGCCGGGCCGGTCTTCGGCACCGTCGCCGAGACCGTGCGTCCCACCGACACCAGCGGCGCACTCCTCGCCCGCCTGGCCGAGTCCGGGGCCGGTCTGCTGGCACGCACCATCGACGGCATCGCCTCCGGTGGCCTGGTCCCCGTCGAACAGCCCGCCGCCGACGTCTCCTACGCCGGCAAGCTCACCCCCCTGGACGCCGAACTCGACTTCACCTGGACGGCCCTGCGTCTGGACCGGGTCGCCCGCGCCTGCACCCCGGCCCCCGGCGCCTGGACCACCTTCCGCGGCACTCGTCTGAAGGTGGGGCCGGTCCGCCCCGTCACCGACGCCGACCGCCCCGACCTGGACCCCGGCCACCTGTTCGTGGACAAGAAGCGGGTTCTGGCGGGCACCAGCACCCACCCGGTCGAACTCGGTGAGGTCCAGCCCCAGGGCAAGAAGGCCATGTCCGCGGTGGACTGGGCGCGTGGGGTGCGTCCCACCGAAGACGACCGGATGGGCCGCTGACCTGTCGTAGTCTCAAGGCCGGTGGGCGCGGTCGCTCGCCGACAAACGTCCCCGGCTTGTTGAGGCAGAGCACACGTTGAGCGAGCAGTCCCGTTCCCAGAACCGTCGTCCGAGCCGGGGCGGTGGATCCCGCCAGGGCGGTCAGCGGTCCGGGCCGCCCCAGCCGCGCGACCCCGCGCGCAGGGTCGCCTACGACGTGCTGCGCGCGGTCGAGCAGCGCGACGCCTACGCGAACCTGTTGTTGCCGGCCCTGCTGAACGAGCGTGGCATCCACGGCCGCGACGCCGCGCTGGCCACCGAGCTCACCTACGGGACCCTGCGTCGTCAGGGCACCTACGACGCGATCCTGCAGACCTGTGTGGACCGCACCTTGGCCTCGGTGGACGTCGAGGTGCTTCCGCTGCTGCGGATGGGTTCCCACCAGTTGCTGTCCACCAACATCCCGCCGCACGCCGCGGTGGGGGAGTCGGTGGAGTTGGCCCGCAAGGTGGTGGGCCATCACCGCTCCCGTTTCGTCAACGCGATCCTGCGCAAGGTGAGCGCTCGCGACCTGGACGCCTGGCTCCCGATCGTGGCCCCCGAGCGCGACCGAGACCCGAGCGGATACCTGTCGGTGGTGCACAGCCACCCGCGCTGGGTGGTCAAGGAACTGGCCCGGGCCCTGGGGGAGCGGGCCAAGGACGCCGGTCTGCCCCGTACCGAGGAGCTGCTCCAGGCGCACAACGAACGTCCCAAGGTGACCCTGGTCGCCAAACCGGGCCGGTCCAAGGTCGCCGACCTGGAGGAGCACGGCGCCGAGCCGGGCCGCTACTCGCCCTTCGCCGCCTACCTGCCGGAGGGTGACCCGGGCGCGATCCTGGAGGTACGCCAGAATCGGGCCGCCGTCCAGGACGAGGCCAGCCAGCTGGTCGCGTTGGCCCTGACCCGGGTCGACGTCCACGGGGACGACGCCCGTTGGTTGGACGTGTGCGCCGGCCCCGGTGGCAAGGCGGGCCTGCTCGCCTCCCTGGCGGGGCAGCGCGACGCCCGCCTGGTCGCCTCCGAGATGCAGCCGACCCGGGCCGGGCTGGTGGCCGGCGCGGTGCGCCGGGCCCCGCGTGACGCCGGTCGCGCGATCGCCGCCGACGGCACTCGACCCGCCTGGCGGCCGGGTGTCTTCGACCGGGTCCTGGTGGACGTGCCGTGTACCGGTCTGGGGGCCCTTCGGCGCCGTCCCGAGTCGCGTTGGCGTCGGGGCCCGGAGAACGTGACCGAGTTGGCCCCGCTCCAGCGCGAGCTGCTCGTCAACGCCGTGTCGGCCGTGCGTCCGGGCGGGGTGGTGGCGTACGTGACGTGCTCCCCCCACCTGGACGAGACCGACACCATCGTCCAGGGCGTGCTCGCCGAGCGGGACGACCTGGAGCTGTTGCGAGCCCCCGACTATCTCGACGAGGTTCCCGGCCTGGCCGCCGGACCGGAGGGAAGGTACGCGCAGTTCTGGCCGCACGTCCACGGCACCGATGCCATGTTCCTGGCCCTGCTGCGCCGCAAGGTCGGATAGCGTCACCCGTCGTTTCGCCCGACGCCCTCGGTGTCGGGCGAAACGGGCATATTCGGATCTACCTCGTAAAGGTGGAGGTATGGCGGTGTTCCAGTCTCGGGGGCCGACCACCGGACAAGGCCTATACACTGCTGACGTGGCAATTCAGATCTCTCCCAGCATCCTGAACGCGGACTTCGCGCACCTCGCGGACGAAGCCGCCGCCGTGCCGACCGCGGACTGGCTGCACATCGACGTCATGGACGGACACTTCGTCCCCAACCTGACGCTGGGTCTGCCCATCGTGGAATCCCTGGTCAAGGCGACCCCCACCCCACTGGACTGCCACCTGATGATCGAGGACCCCGACCGCTGGGCGCCCGCCTACGCCGAGGTCGGGGCCGGCAGCGTCACCATCCACGCCAAGGCCGCCGGCGCGCCGGTGCGCACCCTGCGGGAGATCCGCAAGCGGGGCGCTCGCGCCGGACTGGCCCTCAACCCCGCCGAGCAGGTCGAACCCTATGCGGACCTTATCGGCGAGATGGATATGCTGTTGTTGATGACCGTCGAACCAGGGTTCGGCGGACAGAAGTTCCTTGACCTGGTTCTGCCCAAGATCCGCCGAGCTCGTGAGATCCTGGACAGCAGGGAGGCCTCCGTCTGGCTACAGGTCGACGGAGGGGTCTCCGATGAGACCATCGAACGCGCCGCCGAGGCCGGAGCCGACGTCTTCGTCGCCGGATCGGCCGTCTACGGGGCACAGGACCCCGCGAGCGCCGTCGAGTCCCTCCGGGCCCAGGCTCGCAAGGCGAGCGGTCGGGACTAGAACCGAAGAGACCATCTCCGAAGGGGCGCGGCCGCCCGCACCCACCACCCCGGTGCGGCCGCGCCCCGCCCCATTCCCTTCCCAGGATCCCGCCCCGCCTTGAGGACCGGGTCTGGCCAGGGGGCGCGAAGGCGTTTAGGCTTTCGGCGGTAGTCGTAGAACCTTCGCTTGGTCGCGGCTCCGTCTTCCCCCGCACCACCTTGTGACCCAGGGAGCGGCGCGGCGTGAGCGCGTTGCCAGGCCGGACCCCGTGGAGCACGCGTGCAAGCCCAACACCTGGCCATGGACACCCTCTGGGAGGCGGAGAGCGTCGCCATCCGCTGGTTGCAGGGAGCCGGCGATCCGCTCTCGTATCCACTCGGGTTGATCACCCACCTGGGATCCCAGGGCGTGATCATCGTGCTGATGGCCGCCGTCTTCTGGTGCGTGAACCCCGGTCTGGGCGCTCGACTGCTCGTCGCGGTCATCGCCTCGGGCGCCGTCAACGGTCTGCTCAAGTCGGTGTCCTACACGCCGCGTCCCTACTGGTTCGACGCCCAGATCACCGGCCACAGCCACCACGGGAGCTTCGGAATGCCGTCCGGGCACAGCCAGGCCGCCATGGTGGCCTGGGGTTACCTGGGGATCCGGTCGGGCCGCCGCGCCCTGATGTGGGCGGCCGTGGTGATCATCCCGTTGGTGGGGTTCTCCCGGATCTACCTGGGCGCCCACTTCTTCAGCGATGTCGTGGTCGGGTTGTCCATCGGCGCGCTCATCCTGTGGCTGATGCTGCGCTACGAGGACCGGGTGCTCACCTGGTGGAGTTCGCTGGACACCACGCGTTGGGTCTCCTATCTGCTGCTGATCACCCTGGTGCCGTGCGCGCTGGGGGCGGCATGGCAGTTCGGGGTGCGCGGGGACTGGGTCCTGCCGGCCACCGAGTGGATCGGCGCAACCCCCGCCGACCCGGCCGGACACTCCCTGACCGGTCTGTACACGGCCTCCGGGGGGTTGCTCGGCGGCGTGCTCGGGCTCACCCTGCTCCACCGCTGGGGCTGGTACAGCGCCGAGGGCACCATCACCGCGCGGGTGTCGCGGTTCGCGCTCGGTATCTCCGTGGTCGTGCTCGTCGTGGTCCTGGACGAGGTCCTCTTCGGCGACCTGGGCGGGCCGATCGGTGCCCTGTTCTCCTTCGTCGTCTACGCGGTCCTGGCGTTCTGGGCCACCTACGGCGCGCCGCGGATGTTCGTCGCCGGTGGACTCGCCACCAAGGCGCAAGAGGCCGAGCGCATCGACCAGGGGTGACACCCCTCACAGCGGCTAGGCGTCCCGAGCGGCAAGGGGTTAGGATCGGGATCGCTGTAGTTATCGAACGCGTGCTCCGGGGTCGGTGAAAATCCGAACCGGCGGTGATAGTCCGCGACCCGGTCGAATCCATCGACCGGTTGAACCGGTGGAATTCCGGTACCGACGGTTAAAGTCCGGATGGGAGGCAGTACGCGTTGGGACGGTTTCGAGCGTCGCCGACCATCGGCGTACCCACTCGGACCCGGACTCGTCGTGGACCCGTTCCCACACCCTTTTCCCCGGAGCCTGAAGCAGGCGAAGGGACGTAGGGCGTGTTCACCGGAATCGTGGAAGAACTCGGCGAGGTCATCTCCGTCGAACCGGCCGGAACCTCCGGCGAGGCCGTGCTGCTCACCGTGCGCGGGCCACTGGCGAGCTCCGACGCGGGGCACGGCGACTCCATCGCGGTCAACGGCGTGTGCCTGACCGTCGTCGAGCTCGGTGAGGGAACCTTCACCGCCGACGTCATGAAGGAGTCGCTGGACCGGTCGAGTCTGGGGTCCCTCGTCCCCGGATCACCCGTCAACCTGGAGCGCGCCGCGCGCAGCGACGGCCGTCTGGGCGGGCACATCGTCCAGGGACACGTGGACGGCACCGCGGTCCTCCTCTCCCGAGACCCGGGCGACAAGTGGGACGTGCTCCGCTTCGCCCTGGCCCCGGAGCTGTCCCCCTACGTGGTGGAGAAGGGCTCCATCACCGTGGACGGCACCAGCCTCACGGTCTCCGCGGTCAGCGAGCCCGGAGCCCTGGAGGAGTCCTTCGAGGTCAGCCTCATTCCGGCCACCCTGGCCGCCACCACCCTGGGCGGCCTGGCCGTCGGCGCCGTCGTCAACATCGAGGTCGACGTCATCGCCAAGTACGTGGAGCGCATCACCGCCGTCGCACGCGCTCGCGAGAGCGCCCGTACCTGAGGCACCCGCGCCCTAGAGCGCCCACCACCCACCACTCAGCACCGACGTACCTTCAGGGAGCGGGAATGACCGTCACCGACACCACCCCGTCCGCCGACACCACCGACTCGCAGGACTCCGCGGGCACCGTGGTCCTCGACCCGATCGAGGACGCCATCACCGAGTTCGCCGCCGGACGCGCCATCGTGGTCGTGGACGACGAGGACCGGGAGAACGAGGGCGACATCATCTTCGCCGCCGAACTCGCCACCCCCGAACTCTTGGCCTTCATGATCCGCCACACCTCCGGCGTGGTGTGCGTGCCCATGGAGGGCGAGGAACTGGACCGCCTCGACCTGCCGCTGATGACCGCGCGCAACGAGGAGAGCCTGCGCACCGCCTACACGGTCACCGTCGACGCCCGAGAGGGCGTGACCACCGGGATCTCCGCCGCCGATCGCGCGCGTACCGTCCGGCTGTTGGCCTCCGCCGAGAGCACCGCCACCGACTTCGTGCGCCCCGGCCACGTCCTGCCGCTGCGCGCTCGACCGGGCGGTGTCCTGGCCCGTCGCGGGCACACCGAGGCCTCCATCGACTTCGCCCGCCTGGCCGGGCTGCGCCCCGCCGGTGTCCTGGCCGAGGTGGTCAACGACGACGGCACCATGGCCCGTCTGCCGCGACTGCGCCGGTTCGCCGACGAACACGGCCTGAAGTTGGTGTCGGTGGAGCAGTTGGCCGCCCACCGCATCGCCCTGGGGGAGACCCTCACCGCCGAGCAGGCCGCACCCGCGTTGGTCACACGCCAGGTGGAGACCCGCGTGCCGAACCGGCACGGTGAGTGGCGGGCGGTCGGCTACAAGGGCACCACAGACGGCGCCGAGCACGTCGCCCTGGTCCACGGTGACCTCACCGACGGCGTCGACGTCCTGGCCCGCCTGCACTCGGAGTGCCTGACCGGGGACGCCTTCGGTTCGCGGCGCTGCGACTGCGGCGCCCAACTGGACGCCGCCATGGCCGAGATCGTCGAGGAGGGCCGCGGTGTCGTGGTCTACCTGGGCGGCCACGAGGGGCGCGGGATCGGCCTGCTGCACAAGCTGCGCGCCTACAGCCTCCAGGACCAGGGCGTGGACACCGTCGACGCGAACCTGCGGCTGGGGCTGCCCGCCGACGCGCGCGAGTTCGGCGCGGGAACACAGATCCTCACCGACCTCGGGGTGTCCTCGGTGCGGTTGTTGAGCAACAACCCCGTCAAGGCCGAGGCACTGGAGAAGTACGGGGTGCGGGTGAGCGAACGGGTTCCCATGCCCACGTTCGTCACCGACGACAACCTCGCCTACCTGCTGGCCAAGCGGGACCGGATGGGTCACGACCTGGCCGGCGTCGCCCGCTAGCGGGCCCCACCCCCTGTTCGGGCCCGCCGTCGGGCGGGCCCATCGCATGTTCGTCATCACGTGGAAAGGCCGGTCATGAGTGGTACAGGACGTCCCGAACAAGAGCGGGTCGAGGCCGACGGGCTCTCGGTGGGCATCGTCGCCACCAAGTGGAACGCCCCGATCATCGAGCCGATGCTCGCCAACGCCCTAGAGGTCGTCAAGGAGTCCGGCGTCTCCGATCCGGTGGTGATCCACGTGGCCGGCGCGGTGGAGATCCCCGTCGTGGCACAGGAACTGGCCCGAAGGCACGACGCGGTGATCGCCTTGGGCGCCGTCATCCGCGGCGGTACCCCGCACTTCGACTACGTGTGCCGATCGGTCACCCACGGGTTGACGGAGGTGGCCCTGCGCGAATCCACCCCCGTGGGCAACGGTGTGCTCACGTGTGACACCCTGGAACAGGCGCGTGACCGTGCCGGCCTGCCGGGAAGCGCCGAGAACAAGGGCGCCGAGGCTGCGTTGGCCGCCCTGGACACGGCGGTGGCCCTGCGCGGGCTACGTCGCTGAACCACACCCTCCTCGTCGGCGCGCGCCGCAGTCGTATCCCAGCAGGACCGTGTGGTCACGGATGGAGCAGTCGGTGCGGACGAAGGAACAACCTGTGGACGAGGCGTCGAAGCGGCCCGAGCTGCCGAGGACCTGGCGTCCCCGGGCGGTGCGCTGGGTCGCCTACGGGATGTGTGTGCTGATCGTGGGGACCATGTTGGTGCTCGCGATCGTCCTGCCCGGTGACTGGCGACCACTGGACCGGATCATGATCGTCGGACTGGGGTTGGTCATCGCCGCCGGGCTGCACATGCTGGGTCGTCCGCGGCTGATCGCCACCGAGGACAACGTGGTCGTCATCAACGGGATCCGCACCCACTACCTGGCGTGGCCCGAGGTGTTGGACATCCGCATGCCGGTGGGGGAGCCCTGGCCGTGCGTGGACCTGTCCGATGGCACCTCGCTGCCGGTGATGGGGATCCAGAGCGCCGACGGTGACCTGTCCCGGCGCAACCTGGAGGAGTTCCGTTCGATGCTGGGCCGGGGCGAGGCCGCCGAGCCGAACCGGCCCGCCTAGTCGCCGGTCTCGATCACCGGTCGCCGACCGCCGTGACCGGGCCTCTTCGTAGAAGCAACCGAATCGAGCCCTCGTTTCCTGGAGGAACGGGGGCTCTTCGGTGTTGTGTGGGGCACATAGGTTGGTACCGAGTCCGGCGGATCTCGGGATCGACCCGCCGGGAGGAAGTCTGGAAGAGGTGCCGTGTGCGTGATATCCGAGCGACCGTGTCCGACCTGTACGCCTCAGGTGAGACGTTCGCGATGGCCACGGTGATCGACACCTACAAGAGCGCGCCCCGGGACGCCGGGGCGGCCATGCTGGTGAGCACCTCGGGTGAGGTGACGGGCAGCGTGTCCGGGGGCTGCGTGGAGGGCGCCGTCTACGAGGAGTCCCTGGAGGCCATCCGCACCGGAGACCCGGCGCGCCGCACCTACGGCGTGAGCGACGACGACGCCTTCAGCGTGGGGCTGACCTGTGGCGGAACCCTGCACATGTTCGTGGAGGCGATCAGCAGGGACACCTACCCGCAGCTGGGCGCCGTGTTGGCCGCCATCGACGAGCACCGGCCGGTGGCGGTGGCCACCATCGTGTCCGATCCCTCGGGGCCCGGGAGGGTGGGCCATCGCCGAGTGGTGTGGCCCGACAACGCAGAGGGCGACCTGGGCCCGGGAGGGGAGCGCCTGGCCGACGCCTTGGACGACGACGTGCGCGGCATGCTCGCCCAGGGCAGCACCGGCCTGTTGCACTACGGCGTGGACGGGCAGCGTCGCGGCGACGAGCTGGAGGTGTTCGTCCAGTCGTTCGCCCCGGCCCCTCGCATGCTGGTGTTCGGCGCGATCGACTTCGCGGCGGCCGTCGCCGACCTGGGTACCTACCTGGGCTACCGGGTGACGGTGTGCGACGCTCGGCCGGTCTTCGCCACCGCCAAGCGTTTCCCCACCGCCGAGGAGGTGGTGGTCAAGTGGCCGCACGTGTTCCTGGACGAGATCGCCGAGGAGATCGACCGGCGCACCGCGATCTGTGTCCTGACCCACGACCCCAAGTTCGACGTGCCGGTGCTCAAGCGGGCGTTGAGCACCGAGGCCGGGTACATCGGTGCGATGGGTTCACGCCGCACCCACGAGGACCGGTTGGACCGACTGCGCGAGGCCGGAGTCCCAGAGGAGGCCCTGGAGCGGTTGCACTCGCCGATCGGGCTGGATCTGGGAGCGCGCACACCCGAGGAGACCGCGGTGTCCATCGCGGCCGAACTGGTGCAGAGCCGGTGGGGCGGCAGCGGGCGCGCACTGCGTGAGACCACCGGACGCATCCACCGGGACACCCCGGTGCCCCCGCTGGTTCCGGCCGGATTCGGTCACCCTCGAAGGTGAACCGAAACGCCTCGGGTGGTGAACGCGCAGCTCAGCGCGGTGATCGCGACGCGGGGTAGCGAAAATCCTCCACCGGCTCTTGAAGGCGCCCCATGCGCGGCTTCGACGCGTGGCATCATCGCGTCATGGCTACAGGGGAAATGGCTATAGGAGAAGAAGCGGAGGGCGGAGGGGTCGAGTACAGGGGGAACGTCGCCGGGCTGCTGTTGGCGGCCGGCTCGGGTAGCAGACTCGGTCGACCCAAGGCACTGGTCGAACTGGGTGGCGAACGTCTGGTCGATCGCGGGGTGCGCACCCTGGCGGAGGGAGGCTGTGCCTGCGTCATGGTGGTCCTGGGAGCCGCCGACACCACGGTCGACGGCGCCGTGACCGTGCACAACCCCGACTGGTCCACTGGAATGGGCTCGTCGGTGCGGACGGGTATCGACGCCCTCCCCGACACCGTCGACGCCGTCCTCGTCGCTTTGGCCGACCAACCGTTGGTCACCCCCGAGGCGGTCCGCCGTCTGGTGGAGGCCTTCGAACAGGGAGCGCGCGCGGCCGCGGCCACTTACAACGGCAACCCCCGCAACCCGGTGCTGCTGGGCCGTGAACACTGGTCCACGGTCTACTCCATGGCCGAACGCGACGTGGGGGCCCGTCCCTTCCTGCGCGCCTACTCGCACGTGGTGACGACGGTGCCCTGCGACGACGTGGCCAGCCCCGAGGACATCGACACCGCCGAGGACCTGGCCCGACTCAGTGAGGTGCTCGACCGCGCCTGAGGGCCCGGGCGCGACCCGCGGCCCGGGCCCCGGCGTGGCTCAGCCCACCAGCGGTTCGGCGAGGACGCCGAAGTCGTGTTCCACGGCCTGACCGGGGGACAGGACCAACAGGTCGGTTCCGCCGTTGAAGGCGTCGGGCGGACAGGTCATGGGCTCGGCCGCCAGGTGGGCACGGTGCGCGTCCCCGCCCAGCGTGTCGGCGCTGAACAGTTGCAGCCAGTCGTATCCGGGGCCCGCCCACAGCGCCACCCGGTGCTCGGGTCCGCCGAGCCGCACCCAGGCGCGTCCGCGCTCGTCCCGCAGTAGGTCGGTGAAGGCCGTGTCCAGCACGGTGACGCCCAGATCGCGGCCGGGCGGGAGCAGGTCGAACCCGCCACCCTCCACCGGCACGGGCGCGCCCGTGGGGATGAGGTTCTCGTCGGTGGGCTGGCTGCTTCCGGCGTCGGCGGACACGGTGAGCACGCCGCGCGCGGACAGTTCGTCCAGGGGCCTGCCCAGGGTGAGGTAGGGGTGGAATCCCACACCGTAGGGAGCGTCGCCCTCCCCTGTGTTGACTGCCCTCACGCTCACGGTCAGCCCCTCGGAGGAGAGCCGGTGGCGGGCGGTCAGCTCCAGCGGGAAGGGGTAGCCGGACGTGCCCTCGAAGGCCAGCCGCAGGGTCACCTCGTCCTCGCGCGCGTCGACCGGGCTCCAGTCCTGGTCGTGCACCAGGCCGTGGATCGCCGAACCGGTCCCGGGGTCGTCGACCGCCAGGCGGTACTCGGTTCCCTGGAAGGTGTATCGCCCCCCGGCCACACGGTTGGGCCAGGGAGCCAACAACTGACCCTGGAACGCCTGGGGCCCCTCTCCCCGGGTGTAGGGCCACACCAGGTCGTGGTCGCGCCAGGTGAGGGCCTGCAAGCCCGCACCGACCCGGTCCACTCGCGCTCGGTAGTCACCCGAGCGCAGTTCGAACACCTCGCCCACCTGTCCGCCTTCCTCATCGTGGTCCGGCCCACGCCGAACCCGGCGATCTTAGCGTGACCGGTACGGACCGGCGGAGACGCGGGTCGGCCCGGACCCGGTCATCCGAGGAGGGTGTCCAGCGGGATGAGGACCCCCGACCCGAGGGCGAGCAGGCCGGTGGACATCAAGACGACCACCATCAGGATCGAACCTCCCACGGCCAGTCGGAAGGCGGCCAGTCGACGACGCGCCTTCACCTTCTCCTTCGCGGAGGTGCGTCCCAGGTACAGCAGGACCACGGCCAGCAGGACCGGGAACCACCAGGAGGCGCCCATCCCACCCGGCAACAACCCGGTCAGGGCGGCGGCCCCTTCGCTCAGCGGGTTGGCGCTGAAGTCCAACAGCCCGGTGTAGGCGTCCACCACCATGGGGCTCTCGGGGAAGAAGCCCTCCTCTGGGCGCAGTGCCCGCCCCAACCCGTCGACGAGGCCGAACAGGGCGGCCGGGTAGGCGAACCGGCGACAGCGTCCGGCCCGCATGGCCCGCTGGATCTGCCCCATGGTCCGTTCGACCCGGCGGGAGTCGCGTTCCTGTCGACGCGCCAGCCTGCGCTGTTCCTTGGGGGTGACGGCCTCTTGTGGGCGGGTGGGGTCGTGCGGAACGGCCGGGTTGTCGGGGCGGGTGGCCGCCTCGGCCCGACGTTGATTGGCCGAGGCCGCCTTCTCCTTGGTGCTGTCCCACCTCTCGCGTGCCGAACCGGCGAGGGAGGCCCACCGGTCCTGGCGGCGGGCACGGCCGTCGGCGCGCTCGCGTTCGGCGACGGCCGAGCCGATCCGGTCCGCCTCGGGCAACAGGAGCAGGGCGGTGAGCATCGCAGAACGCGAGGTCAGCGGGTCGCCGCCGTCACGCAGCGCGGCGCGGCGCTGCTCCGTCCACCAGGGCGCGTTGGGCGCGGAGCTGCGCTGCTGCGGGTGCCAGGACTGGCGGCGTAGCAGCGACCGGTTCTGGGACTCGGTCTCCGGGGCCAGGACCAGCTCGACGGCGCGTGCCCAGGTGGTGTCGATCTCGTGTGCGGCGGGGCGTCGGGGCGCGTCGGGCCCCGAACCCACCAGTCCGTCGATGGTCTCCTGGACGCGGCGCACCAACAGGGGAACCTCGTGTTGGACGCGTTCCAGCAGCGCGCAGCGGCCGGAGCCGCCCGAACGACAGGTGGGGTGCGGGCACCAGTGTTGGGAGCCGAGCCCCACCACGCCCGACTCCACGGCCTCGCGCACCACCGAGTGTCGGCTGGCGTCTCCGGTGGCCAGGGTCAGCAGTCCGTCGGCGCTGATCTCGTGGCCGCGGAACCTGGGCGGCATGCCGGGCACGTAACGGGCGGCCAGGGCGCTGATGGCCACGTGCGCCAGGTCGGGGCGCTCGTCCAGGCCGGTGAGGTAGGAACGGTCGAAGGTGTAGTCGTTGACCTCGCGATCCAGCCAGGTACGCAGTTCCGACCAGTGGCTGCGCAGCCACAGCGCGCCGGTGTCGGAGCGGTCCAGCAGGTCGAAGGCCAGGCTGGGCGGGTCCTCGTGGGTGGCCCCGGCGAACGAGATCGGGCGCAGCCTGCGTGCCGTACGGATGCGGGGCCGCTCGCCGGCCAGCCACGCGGCGACCTCGTCGTGTCCCCAACGGGCCGCCGGCGCGGGCGCGAGCAGGCCTCGGGCCAGCAGCCGCCAGCGTTCGTCGGTGATCGCCGAGATGTCGACCTCGGTGTTGCGGGCGGTCAGCCAATTGCCGCCGCGCTCGGGGCGGCGGCCGGTGATCAGCTCGTGCACCATCACACCCAGCGACCACCAGGCGGCGGGCGCCTCGCGCCGACCCTCGATGACCTCGGGGGCGGCGTAGTCCTCGGTGATGGCCTGTCCGCCGTAGACACGGCTCATGGTGGCACGCACGGCGCCGCCGAAGTCGGTGAGCGCGACCACCGGTGGGTCCAGGTCGCGCACCAGAAGGTTCTCCGGCTTGACGTCGGTGTGGTTGTGCTGGAGCTCGGCCTGCCAGTGGTGCAGACAGTCGGTGACGGAGCGCACGACGGCCTCGGCGCGTGCGTCGTCCAAGGGCGCCTCGTCGATGATCTCGCGCAGGGTTCCGTGGGCGAAGTACTCCTGGGCCTCCCAGGCCAGGTCCTCGCCCCAGGAGCTGGCGGCGGTGCCGTATCCCTGGATGGCGGGTGTGTGGGGGGAACCGGTGCCGCGTGCGCGCAGCCGGTCCAGGAGCTCGCGGTTGATGTCGTGGCCGGGCCGGTACACCTTCAGGGCGAGTCGGCGACCCGGGGAATCGGTGGGTTCGGCCAGGTAGACGACGGCCTCACCACCGGCGCCGAGTCGGTCCAGGACCTGGTAGCGGCGTCGCAGCTCGGCGGGTACGGCGTAGTCGAGGTCACCGGCGGGGCCGATGACCACACGCGAGGCCAGGCGGGCGACCCAGTCCAGCAGGGGGCCGAGGAGCACACGCCACCAGGAGCTCCGGTCGGAACGATCGGAACCGGTCGGGGACACGGAGCCCGCGGAGGCGGGTCGTCGGACCCGGGTGGCGTCGGCTCCGGGGGGAGAGGCGGCGGGGGAGTGGCCCGCGGCCTCGGGTGAAACGACCCGGGTGGCGCCGGCGCCGGCCGGAGGGACGACACGGGTGGGGGACTCGTCGGGTCCCTGCTCCGGGGGGCGGGCCGCCCCCGGTCGGAACACACGTGTGACCCAGCGTGTGGCCCCCACCGCCGGGTTGACGCGGGTGGTGGGCGCGACGGGGTCGATCCGTCGGGTCGGTGCGTTGTCGTCACCGGGGTCGGGCGTGACCATCGAGGCCGGATCCATCCTTCGAGCGGCGTGGCTGTACGGGCGTCCGGGGGAGGGAACGTCCCTTCCAGACTAGGCCGTACGTGTGCCCGAGCGGAGGGGTGTCCCCACCCCTTGCCGGCGGGGCGTGCACGCCCCTTCCCCCGTTTTCCGATTGGACTCCGCCGAGGCCGTTCCGGTTCCCGATCCTGTCCCGGGATTGACTTCCTCCCCACGCCTAAAGGCGGGAGATTCCAACCAACGGCAACGCCGGTTGGTGCGCCTGCCCTCGCGGGGGCGCCGGTTCCTGCTTCGTCGACCGGGTAACCCCGAGGTCTCCGCAGGCTGACACCGCATGCCCTGCGGCGTGAAGGATGTTCTTGGCCGCGTTCACATCGGCGTGATCGGTATGAGCACAAGAAGTGCACACGAACTCGGCTTGGCTCTTGCGCGAGTTCGCGTCCACCACCTTGCACCGATAACACGTCTGCGAGGTGTAGGCGGGGTCGACCAGCACGATCCGCGTGCCGGTCCTGCGCGCGCTGTTGCGCAGCGCGAGTTCGAGCCGGTGCCACCCCTTGTCCAGGATGGCCCGATTCAGACCGGACTTTTGACGCACCTGCTTACCGGGGGCTTCCAGGAACCCCTTGGCCGAGGCGGTCATGTCGGTGGTGCGCAGGCTCTCCAGCACCACCACGCTGTGGCGGGTGGTCAGCTGGTGGGCGAGCCGGCCACAGAAGTCGGCGCGCCGGTCCACCGCACGGGTGGCGATAGACCCCAGGGCCTGGAGGGTCTTGGCCCGGTTGGCCGACCCCTTCTTACGCTGGGACAGTTTGCGCTGAAGGCGTAGGTGTCGGGCCTTTTCGCCAGGTGTGAGGTAGGGGCGGTCGTGGAACTCGCCGGTGGACAGAGTCGCGGCGACCTTCACACCCCGGTCCACCCCCACCGGGGTACCCGGATGGTGCTCGGGGGTGAACAACCCGTCCTCCACAAGGAACGACACGAACCAGTGCCCGCCCTTACGGGACACCGTCGCCGAGCGGATCGTGCCCCCGATCGGTCGGGAGGAGCGCAACCGCACCCAGCCCAGTTTCGGCAGCTTGGCCCGCACCCACTTGCGGTTCAGCTTCTCCACGGTGATGAGGTTCCCGGCCGGGAAGCGGAACGAGGGCCTCCACCGGTACTTGGCCCGCCAGCGCACGTTGAAGGTGCCCTTCTCCCGACAGGCCCGGTCCAGGTCCTTCAACGTCTGCTGGAGCACATGCGAGGGGGCCGCCTTCAGCCAGGCCTCTTCGGTCTTGGCCTCGGCCAGCTGGGCGGCCTGGAGGTGGTAGCCGCAGAAAGGCCCCTGCCGGCCTCGGGTGTAGCGGTCCACGTACTGGCGGCGCTGATCCAGAGCGGTGTTCCACACCGCCCGGCACAGGTCACCGAACTCGGTACACATCGCGGCCTGTGCATCGGTCAGAGCAAGCCGGTAACGACGACCCGTCAACATCGTGCAACACCCCCTTCCCTCTCAGCGGCTCTCCTGGCCCCCCACATCACGCTCGATCGCTCCCAGCAGGGCGCCTCCGACGGTGGCCACGAAGTAGCCGTGGGTCCACAGCATCGGGCGGGCGGGACTTCAGGTGCCCGAGATCCCTCGCGCACGATCTCCTTCAGCCGTTCCTCGACACAGCCCCCCGGCACGCGGCGTCGGTGCATGGGGTGCCAGAGCACGTGGAGGGCTCGTGGGAAGGTGATGCCGCAGATCGAGCACGGAGTGACGGACGTGTGACTCATCGTATGGCAAAGGGCGGTTCAATGATCCCGTTCGCGGAAGAACGGCTACCCCCAGGGGGTGAACCCAGGGTCTGCGCCGCCCGAAAAGCTCCGATCACCTTCGGAAGGGGGCGCGGGTCAGTGCTCGCGGCGCGGGGGGAGACCGAGCCTTCGGCAGGACTCCCGGTACATGCGCACGACCTCCCAGCGGATCTGCGCGCGTTCGGTGAGCGTCTCGCCCCAGGGCACGCGCACCGTGCGTTCGGTCCCGTCCACGGTGATCGCGTAGTCGCCGCCCTCGGCGTCCAGGTCCACCATGCGGGCCGCGGTGGCTTCGGGTTCTCCACCCAGGCCACGGCAGATGACGAGGGTGTCCTCGGGGTGGTCGTCGTTCATGTGGCGGGTGACGGCGGCGACGACCTCGGCGGAGAAGGGGTTGGACGGCACGGTCGGGGCTCCTGTCGATGGCGGACACACGAAAAGGACGGAGGAGGGCGGGGTCGTGCCCTCCTCCGTCGACGATATCCGAGGCCTCTCAGGGTTATGACGTGGTGTCGTCAAGCCTGGGGCGGTGGCCGCTCCCCCGTGCGGTCACACCCGGACATCGTTCCCCGAGGTCGAAGGGACCTCGGGGGTCCCGGCCGGTGGCGGCCGTCGGATGCCGGGCCGGGACGTCCCCCGTCGAAGACGATCAGGCCTGGCGGGTGAACTCGGCGTCGATCTCGATGGTGATCTTGTCGCCGACGACCACGCCGCCACCGTCCATCGGCATCTCGATGTCCACGCCGAACTTCTTGCGGCTGATGGTGGTGGAGGCGGAGAAGCCCGCGCGGTCCAGGCCGTAGGGGTCGAGGGTGGAGCCGTTGAACTCCAGGTCCAGCTCGATCGGGTGGGTGTTGCCCTTGATGGTGAGCTCGCCCTTGAGGACGAAGTCCTCGCCCTTGGCCTCGATGCCGGTGGAGCGGAACTTGAACTCCGGGTTCTCCTCGACGCTGAAGAAGTCGGCCGAACGGATGTGGGCGTCACGGTCGGTGTTGTCGGTGTTGATCGAGGCCGAGTCGATGGTGGCCTCGACGGACGCCTTGGTGGTGTCCTCCGGGACCGTCAGGGTGGCGTCGAACTTCTCGAAGCGACCGCGGACCTTGCTGACCATCATGTGGCGGACCGAGAACCCGACGATGCTGTGGGCGGTGTCGATCTTCCAGGTGCCGGGCTTGAGTTCCTGAGCGGCCATGGTGTCTCTCCCTGTGTCTGTGTACGACCCGGTTCGGGGTCGAGGTTCCTGCGATCAAGTACTTTACTCGGTAGCAAAGTGCCTTAGAAGTATCTTCCTGGGAAGGAGCTTAGGTGATCGTTCGTGGGTTGGCAAGCCCCTCCCGTTAGAATCGGCGAATATGGACAAGACCTGGCTCGACGCCGACGAACAGCGGGTCTGGCGCGGGTTCCTGCGGATGAACTCCTCGATCTACGAAGAGCTCGAACGTGACCTGCGCGACCGTGACGGGCTCACGCTCACCGAGTACGGGATCCTCGCCCACCTGTCGGAGATGCCGGACCGGCGCATGCGCATGCGCGACCTCGCCGAAACCGTCATCGTGTCCAAGAGCCGGCTGTCCCACCAGATCGCGCGCCTGGAACGCGACGGACACGTTCGCCGCGAGGCCTGCGCCGACGACCGGCGGGGCTTTTGGGCGGTGCTCACCGAAACGGGCGCAGAAACCCTGCGCGCGGCCGCTCCCGGGCACGCGACCCGCGTGCGCTCCCTGGTCTTCGATCGGCTCACCCCCGAACAGGTCGACGGCCTCCGTGAGATCGTCCGGGCCCTCGGGGGGACCCCCGAGTCCCCTCCCGACGGGATCCCGGGCTGATAGCGGATCCGAGGGGCACCTGATCGCACCCGCGGCCACTTCGGGCCTACTTCGGCGAACCACTGGCCCACACCGCCCACTCCTGTGAAGCTGGACCGGGGCCGGCGCGCGAGTGAGGGGACGGCCCCGCACGGTGGCCGTCCGCGGCCGGAGGAGGGGAGAGGTCACATCGTTCTGTCCGAGAAGCGTTCCCATGACGGACACGCGTCCCAGGTAGAGTCGGAACCCGTGAGCAGACCATCCATCATCGGCGCCCAGAACTTCCGCGACGACGACGGCAGCGCCGACCCGGTAGTCGAGGCCCGGCTGCGCGACCACGCCGCCGGCAAGATCGGCGACCGCCAAGTCCTGGCCGCGCTCAGCGACTCCCGAGTGCTCATCCCGGTCGTGGCCGTGGCCACCGAGATCGAAGAGGGAGTGGGCGGCCTCACCAAGGACAAGAACAGCGAGGTCGCGATCCCCATCATGACCGGCAAGGACGGTCGCCGGGGAGTACTCGCCTTCACCTCCGTGGACGCCGTCCGACGCTGGCGCCCCGACGCCCGCCCCGTTCCGTTCACCGCCCAGGACGCCTGCCAGGCCACCCTGGAGGAGAACGCCGACGCGCTCGTCCTGGACGTGTCCGGCCCGGTGCCCCACACCATCCAGGGCCGCTTCCTCACCATGCTCGCCGAACAGGGCACCGTCCCCGAACCCAAGGACGACCCCCAGGTGTTGGCCCTGATCTACCGGGTGACGCACGCGGAGTTCGGCATCGAGCGCGTACGCATCCACTCCTCCGAACGCGGCGACATCGGCATCCGCCTCGAACTGGACGAACGCGACGACGAGTCGCTGCGCCGGGTCGCGGAACGACTGTCCACCGAGCTCGAACACGTGCTGCCGGGCGGGATCGAACTCAGCGCCGTGGTGCGCGCCCAACGCGACGAGGAGTGAGCGGGGTGAGCGGGGACGGACCCGTTCCGTCCCCTCCAGGGTCGTCCACAGGCTCGCCGAGGCACTGTGATCCCGGCTCCGGGGCGGGTAGTTTCCGATCATGTCCACCCCCTTGGTGCTGAGCCTCACCCTGACGCCCTGGTCGATCCCCGCCGCCCTCTCACTGGGCCTGGTCGGTCTGCTCGTCGGGCGCGCCACCGGTCGATTGGTGCACCTGTTCGGACCGGCCCGCCCCCATACCGAACCGATCCGTCCCGCGTCCGTGGGCCCTCCAGGTCAGGACGGTGCCATACCGGGGGCCGTCGCCGAAGAAGGCGCGCTGGAGGAGCAGGACACCGGCCCGCCGCCACCACGATGTCCGCACTGCCACACCGAACTGTCGTTCGTACGTGGCCTACCGGCCGTGGCCGCCCGCGACTTCCGACGCCTCGGACGCTGCCCCTGGTGTGAACGGGGAGTGGACCCGCACGCACCGGCCGCCATCGCCACCGCCGTCCTATTCGCCCTGATCGGCGCGGTCTTCCCCCATCACCTACAGGACTGGTCCCTGTTCGGTCTCGCGGCGGTCCTGTGGTTCGCCGCCCTGGGCACCCTGTTGTCCGCCATCGACCTGCGGGTGATGCGACTGCCGGACGCCGTCGTCGCCCCCGCCTACCCCATGGCCGGGCTGCTGCTGGCCGCCTCCGTGCTGCTGCCGCCCAGCGGCCCGGACCTGCAGCGCGGCGCCCAGGCCCTGGTCGGAATGGTGCTCATCACGGTCCTGTACTGGAGCCTGTGGCGGGTCCACCCGCGCGGGCTCGGCTTCGGCGACGTCAAATTGTCCGGACTGACCGGGTTGTACACCGGCTGGGCCGCGGGACCGGTCGGCGCGCTGGTCGGCGTGTTCTGGGCCTTCTCCGCCTTCGCCGTGGTCGGCCTGATCCTGTTGCTGCTGCGCAGAGCCGGTCGCTCAGACCCCCTGCCGCTCGGACCGTTCATGATCGCCGCCACCCTCGCCACCGTCCTCGCGGGCCGACCACTCCTGCCTTAATCCCCATCCCGAGTGCGACCTCGGGTCATGGTTCGTGGGAGGATCGTGCACATGTTGCGTTGGCTGACCGCGGGGGAGTCCCACGGACCGGCACTCGTCGCGATTTTGGAGGGCCTCCCGGCCGGCGTGTCCGTCACCTCTGACGACATCGCCGCCGCGCTGCTCCGACGCCGCGCCGGGTACGGTCGAGGCGCCCGGATGAAGTTCGAGAAAGACCAGGTCTCCGTCATCGGAGGCATCCGACACGGCCGTACCCAGGGGGGACCGGTCGCCATCGAGGTCGGGAACACCGAGTGGCCCAAGTGGGAGAAGGTGATGTCGCCGGACCCGGTTCCCGCGGAGGAACTGGAGAGCCTGGCGCGTAACGCCCCGCTGACCCGGCCCCGTCCCGGTCACGCCGACCTCGTGGGCATGCAGAAGTACGGGCACACCGAGTCCCGCCCCATCCTCGAACGGGCCAGCGCCCGCGAGACCGCGGCGCGCGTGGCCGTCGGGGAGGTCGCTCGACGGTTCTGCCACCAGGCGCTCGGCATCGAGATCCTCAGCCACGTGGTCTCCATGGGACCCGTGGCCGTACCCGAGGGCACGCCCGAACCCGGCCCGCGAGACCTCGCCGCGATCGACGAGGACCCGCTGCGCTGCTTCGACGCCGCCACCAGCGCCCGCATGGTCGAGGAGGTCGACGACACCAAGAAGTCCGGGGACACCCTGGGCGGAGTCGTCGAGGTGCTGGCCTACGGCCTGCCGCCCGGCCTGGGCAGCCACGTGCACTGGGACCGTCGTCTGGACTCCCGCCTGGCCGGTGCCCTCATGGGCATCCAGGCGATCAAGGGCGTGGAGGTCGGTGACGGTTTCCGCACCGCGGCCCGCCGCGGTTCCGAGGCCCACGACGAGATCGAGCCCGGCCCCGACGGTGTGCGCCGTCGCACCAACCGCGCCGGTGGCGTCGAGGGCGGCATGTCCACCGGTGACCCGCTGCGTGTGCGCGCCGCGATGAAGCCCATCGCCACCGTGCCCAACGCGTTGGACACCATCGACATCGAGACCCGCGAGCCCACCAAGGCCAACCACCAGCGCAGCGACGTCACCGCGGTCCCGGCCGCCGGCGTGGTCGCCGAGGCGATGGTGGCCCTGGTCATCGCGGAGGCGGCCATCGAGAAGTTCGGCGGCGACTCGGTCCCCGAGACCGCCCGCAACCTCCAGAGCTACCTGGACTCGTTGACGATCCGCTAGAGGACCGACCCGGCCCGCCCCTCCCCGAAGGGCGGGCCGGCCCTCGACACCGTTCGTACTCGCCGCCGGGGGCTTTCTGCTAGACAAGAGGACGAACGGCAGCGACTTCCCCTCCCACGCTCGTGGGAGGACGTGACCCCCGATAGGTAGGCAGAGCGTGGCAAGAGCGATCGCGGTCCTCATCGGTTCGCCCGGTTCGGGCAAGTCCACCGTCGGCGAGGCGTTGGCCCGCCGCCTGGACTCGGACCTGTTGTGCACCGACACCGAGATCGAGAAGCGCGCGGGCAAGCCCATCGGCGACATCTTCATCGAGGACGGCGAGGAGCACTTCCGCGCCTTGGAACGCGAGGTCGTCGCGGAGGGGCTGCGGGCCTGGGAGGGCGTCATCGCGGTCGGTGGCGGCGCCGTCCTGGACCAGGAGACCCGCAAGGACCTGGCCGAACACCACGTGGTCTACCTGCAGGTCGACTTCGGTGAGGCCGCCAAGCGCGTGGGCATGGACGTGGCCCGCCCCCTGCTGTCCGGCAATCCACGCACACAGCTGCGCAAGCTCCTCAACGAGCGCCTGCCCGTCTACGAGGGTCTGGCCTCGGTGACGGTGCCGACCACGGACCTGCACCCCGAGGAGATCGTGGACACCATCGTCTCCTCCCTGCCCGGAAAGGCCGACCAGTGAGCGTGACCCGCATCGGTGTGGGCGACCCCGCCGGACGCTACGACGTGCTGGTCGGAGAGAACCTCCTGAACGAGCTGCCCGGACTGGTGGAGGGCGCCGCGCAGGTCGCCGTCATCCACCCGGAGGGCCTCACCGGCATCGCCCAAGGCGTGGTCACCGCGCTGGAGGCCGGTGGATACACCGTCCGCCCGATGCCCGTGCCGGACGGCGAGGCCGCCAAGACCGCCGCCGTCGCCACCGACCTGTGGTCCAGGCTGGGCTCGTTCAACTTCACCCGCAGCGACGCCGTGGTCGGCGTGGGCGGTGGCGCCGCCACCGACCTGGCCGGATTCGTCGCCGCGAGCTGGCTGCGCGGGGTGCGTTCGGTGCTGGTTCCCACCACGCTGCTGGGCATGGTCGACGCCGCCGTGGGCGGCAAGACCGGCATCAACACCCCCGAGGGCAAGAACCTCGTCGGCGCCTTCCACCCGCCGGCGGGGGTCCTGTGCGACCTCACCACCTTGGAGGGCCTGCCCAAGGCCGACTACATCGGAGGCCTCGCGGAGATCATCAAGGCCGGGTTCATCGACGACCCCGTCATCTGCGAGCTGATCGAGGCCGACCCCGAGGGCGCCACCACCCCCGGCGGCGAGCACACCCGGGAGCTCATCGAGCGCGCCATCCGCTTCAAGGGCGACGTGGTCTCCGGTGACCTCAAGGAGAGCGGGCTCCGGGAGGTCCTCAACTACGGCCACACCCTCGGGCACGCCATCGAGCGCGCCGAGAACTACACCTTCCGGCACGGCTACGCCGTCGCGATCGGCATGGTCTTCGCCGCCGAACTGGCCCGTCTGGACGGGCGAGTCGACCAGGCACTGGTCCGCCGCCACCGCGACGTCCTGGCCTCGGTGGGCCTGCCCACCTCCTACACGGCCCAGTCCTGGGAGGCGCTGCGCGCCACCATGAGCGTGGACAAGAAGGCCCGTGGCAACACCCTGCGGTTCGTGGTCCTGGACGGCCTGGCCACCCCGGCGATCCTCGCCGGCCCCGCCCCCGAGCTGCTCGACGAGGCCTACCGCTTGATCTCGGGCGACACCGGCGCGCCGCGTTTCCACTAGACTGCGAAGGGAAGGCGGGGAGCGTCCATGGGCCGTGAAACAGCACGGTAACGGGCCCCACGCCTCGTCACACCGATCATCGACCGGGCCGCCATGTCCGGTTTCCGACGTGTCAAACCTCTTGGAGAGACGACCGAAGTGGCCACGACGAACGACATCAAGAACGGCTCCACCCTTCGACTCGACGGCGGCGTCCTCTGGAATGTCATCGAGTTCCAGCACGTCAAGCCGGGCAAGGGCGGCGCGTTCGTCCGTACCAAGCTGAAGAACGTCCTCACCGGCAAGACCGTCGACAAGACCTTCAACGCCGGCATCAAGGTCGAGTTCGCCAACGTGGACCGCAGCGACATGGAGTACCTGTACCACGACGGTGATTCCTTCATCTTCATGGACAACCAGACCTTCGACCAGCTCCCGGTCCCCGAGGCCGTCGTCGGCGACGCCAAGGGCTTCCTGCTGGAGAACACCAAGGTCACGGTCGCCACCCACGAGGGCAACCCGCTGTACATCGAGATGCCCGCCGCCGTCGAGCTGGAGATCACCCAGACCGACCCGGGCGTCCAGGGTGACCGCTCCACCGGCGGCACCAAGCCCGCCACGGTGCAGACCGGCGCCACCATCCAGGTGCCCCTGTTCGTCACCACGGGCGAGCGGGTCAAGGTCGACACCCGCACCGGTGACTACCTCGGGCGTGTCAACTGATGAGTGGTGCACGGCGCAAGGCACGTAGGCGCGCGGTAGAGGTCCTCTATGAGGCCGAGGTGCGCGGCACGACGGTCGAAGACGTCATCAAGCGTCGCCTGGCCCAGCCCGAGCCGCCGATCAACGAGTTCACCGAGCGGCTCGCCCGCTCCGTCGACGAACGACGTGAGCGTATCGACGAGCTCCTCAACGAGTACGCCATCGGGTGGACCCTGGAGCGCATGCCGGTGGTCGACCGCAACATCCTGCGGATGGGCGCCTTCGAGCTGCTGTGGGCCGACGACATCCCCGACGGCGTGGCGATCGCCGAGGCGGTCGGTGTGGCCAAGGAGCTGTCCACCGACGATTCGCCCAACTTCATCAGCGGACTTCTGTCTAGGCTGATGGAGAACAAGTCCACGCTCTCGCTCTGAGGCGCCCTACCGGCGACGACGCCCGCCGGCGCTTCGGGTGAGGGGCCACGAGCTGAATGAGGGAACAGGTGACTGACAGCAGGGGCACGTCCGAGACCGCCACCGGTGGTTTCGGAGTGAGCGGTTTGACCGGCCCGGCGCGCGCGGCCAACGCCGCACGGACCGCGGTGGTGTGGGACGCGCTGTCCCGGCTGCTGGCCCGCCTGTCCGAGGACGGTCCCCTGGAGATCGTCGACGCGGGCGGGGGCACCGGGGGAGCCGCCGTCCCGCTCGCCGAGTTGGGTCACCGGGTGACCGTCGTCGAACCCAGCCCGGACTCGCTCGCCGCCCTGGAACGCCGAGCGGCGGAGAGCGGTGTGACGGTGCGCGGGGTCCAGGGGGAGACCCGGGACCTGGCGTCCCTGTTCCCCGAGGGCGGCGCCGACCTGGTGCTGGTGCACAACGTCCTGGAATACGTCGACGAACCGGCCGCCGCGCTGGCCGACGTCGTGGGGATCACCCGGCCCGGAGGCGCGGTGAGCCTGCTGGCTACCAACGCGGTCGCCGGGGCCCTGCACCGCGCCCTGGCCGGGCGGATCAGCGAGGCCCACCACCTGCTGTCGGACGCCGACGGCCGGTGGGGCGAGGCCGACCCGATGCCACGACGTTTCACCCGTCAGCAGCTCTTGGAACTCATCGCCCGGACCGGTCTGACCGGTGAGAGCATCCGTGGGGTACGGGTGTTCGCCGACGTCCTTCCCGGGCACGCCTGGGAGGGGGACGCGCAGGCCGGCCAGCACCTGGTGGAGCTGGAGAAGGCCGCCGCGGACCACCCGGAGCTGCTCGGTATCGCCACCCAGCTGCACGTCATCGCGCACCGGGCCTGAGCGGCCCTCGCATGTACGACACCGTCGCCCCGCTCGACCGGATCACGTCCGGGTCGGCGGGGCGACGAAGTTCCCGGGCCCGGACGGGTCGGTCCGGGGCAGCACATAACCTGGACGCATGAGCCGACGTCAACTGGAGCGTGGGGCCGCGTTGCGGGGAGTGGTGACCCGTGACGCCATCGTGCCCCTCGACTCGGGTTTCCCCCTGGACGGCTCCGGTCCCGACTCCGACTGCGACATCCTGCACCTGGACATGGACGCGTTCTTCGCCAGCGTCGAACAGTTGCGCCGTCCCCAGGCGCGCGGCCGACCGGTGATCGTGGGCGGTACCGGGCCGCGCAGCGTCGTCTCCTCCGCCGACTACATCGCCCGCCGTCACGGCGTGCACTCGGCCATGCCCATGGCCCAGGCGATGCGTTTGTGCCCGCAGGCCCTGGTCTTCCCACCCGATGGCAAGGCGTACCGGCAGGCCTCCGAGGCCGTCATGGACATCCTGCGTTCGGTCACGCCGCTGGTGCAGCCGCTGTCCTTGGACGAGGCCTTCCTGGACGTGTCCGGTGCCCGTCGACGGCTGGGCGGTCCCGCCCGCATCGCGGCGATGATCCGGGAACGGGTCCGTCGCGAGCAGCGCCTGACCTGTTCGGTGGGGGTGGCGGCCACCCGTTTCGTGGCCAAGCTCGGCTCCACCCACTGCAAGCCCGACGGGATGTTGGTGGTGCCCACCGACACCGTTCAGGGTTTCCTGGACCCGTTGCCGGTGGGCGCCCTGCCGGGTGTGGGAGACAAGACCGAACGTGTGCTGGGCCGGCTGGGGCTGCGCACCGTAGGAGCCCTGGCCCGCACCGATCCCGAACTGCTGCGGATGGAGCTGGGAGACAAGGCCGGCACCCGCCTGACCGAACTGGCGCGTGGCCGGGACCCCAGCCCCGTGGTGCCGGACACACCGGACAAGAGCCTCGGCGCGGAGGAGACCTTCGCGGAGGACGTCGACGACCCCCAGACGATCGATCGCGAACTGCTGCGCCTCTCCGAGAAGGTGGCGCGCCGGTTGCGCGCCTCCGGCCAGATGGGGCGCACGGTGAGCCTGAAACTCCGTCGGGCTGACTTCTCCACCGTCACCCGCTCGCGCACCCTTCCCGAGGCCACCGACGTGGCCCGGGAGATCAGCACGGTGGCGCGTGAACTCCACGCCGCCTCGGGGCTCAAGGGCGTCCCACTGAGGTTGGTGGGTGTGCGGGTGGAGGGCGTGATCGCCGAGGGACAGAACCACCGACAGTTGGCACTGGGAGAGGAGGACACCGGTTGGCGTGACGTTGAACGGGTTATGGACCGTGTGACGGCACGTTTCGGGCCGGGCGCGATACAGTCGGCAGTGTTGGCCAAACGTGACGAAAACGACGTATGATACGGCAACTTCCGGGGCCCTCTGAGCGTTGTAAGAGTAGAACCGGAGTGCAGGGTAAGAAGAGAGGCATGGAAGCCGGTGTTTCCTCAAGAGGGCGAGGGTATCGTGGCTGTGGTGGGCCAGGTACACACGCAGCTTTTCTTTCCATCAGGCGCTAGCGCCCCGTATTCTGGGCATACCACCGAGCAAGAGACAGTTCATCAGTACCCGTCACCCCAACCGGGGACTGCCGTAGGGAGGCGCCGTGCCGCTCTCTGAACACGAGCAGCGCATGCTCGACCAGATCGAGCGGGCGCTGTACGCCGAGGACCCGAAGTTCGCCAACACCGTTCGGCAGACGAACCCCTCGGTGCATTACAAGCGCTGGATCATCAGGGCCGGGGCCGGTTTCATCACCGGTATCGTGCTGCTGCTTCTGGGACTGCTGCTGAGCAACCCCGACACCTCCATGGTGTTGCCGGTGAGCATCAGTGTCCTCGGTTTCGTCTTGATGCTGGCCTCCTTCCTCATGGGGGCCAACGCATGGCGCAAGGCGTCCGGAGGCGGTGCCGAGATGGCGGCCGAGGAACCCGAGCCCAAACGCCGCAAAGGCGATAAGCGGCCCGGGATGATGAACCGGTTCGAGGAGCGTTGGCGACGCCGCCAAGAGGGCGACGACCAGTAGACGACCGGTGACCGATCGGCGGGATCCGTTCCGCCCCGGGGCCGGGTGTTCCCCGAACACAAGAGGTTTCACGTAGGTGGGGCCCGTGGAGGACCGATGGTGGTCGTCCACGGGCCCCACCTACGTGTATGGGCCCTTCGTATGGCCCTGAAAGCCGTGTGGGCCTCAGGGCGGGCGGGTCAGACCAGGCCGGGGACCGGCTCCGCCTCGACCCGGGGCCGACGCCAGGGTGCCAAGGATCGTGGCGCCAGCACCGCACGCCACCGCCGACCGGTCGTGACCGACCCGGACAGCGCCGCCACGACGGTGACCAGGTCACCCTGAAGCCCCTGAACGGGCCGCGGTTCGGGGGCGTATCGAGCACCCTCCTCGGCCAGGGCCAACCGCCACAGGGCGCCCCCGGCCTCCTCCCCGAGCCCCCTCTCGCCCATGGTGGCCAGTCGCGCGGCGGTACTTCGCGGACTCTCGGTCAGGTCCCAGGTCATCCCCAGATCCAGACAGGTGTCGCGCAACTCCCGCCAGGCGGTGTGCGCGGCCGCCGGCCCACCGGTGGTCACCGCGGACCGGCGTGCCCGGCGCAGGAGTGCGCGGACCAGCGCGGGCAGTGCCGCCGCCGACAACACCAACAGGCCGACCAGGAGCGCGACCGGCCACCCGGACGGACCCTGGCCACCGCTCACCGCGCCGGTCTCGTCCAACCCGTCGGCGGCCGCGTCCGACCCCTCGTCCGGGGACTCGCTCGCCTCCGGGGTGGTGGAGGGCTCCTCCTCGGGTGACGCCTCGGCCTCGGGCTCGTCCTCGGTGTTCGGTTCGGGGGCGACGTTGTCCGGCAGTTCGTCCACCCCGGCGCTGTAGTCCGGCCGGGAGGCGGTGCCCTGCCCGCCGTCGGGGTCGGCCGGGGTGGGCTCGAACCGCACCCAGCCCGACCCCTCGAAGTACAGCTCGGGCCAGGCGTGGGCGTCGCTCGCCGCCACCGTCCACCGGTCCTCACCGCTGGGCTTGCCCGCGGTGTAGCCCACCGCGACCCGGGCGGGGATCCCGGCCTGTCTGGCCATGACCGCCATCGCGCCGGCGTACTGCTCGCAGTAGCCGATCCGGTCCTCGAAGAGGAAGTGGGTGAGCGGGTCGGTGCCCTCGGGTACCGGCGGTGGACTCAGGTCATAGGTGAAGTCCCCGTCGACGAAGAACTCCTGCAGGGCCAGGGCGCTCTCGTAGTCGGAGTCGGCGCCCTCGACGAGGGTGTCGGTGAGCTCTTGCACCCGCTCGTCCAGGTCCTGCGGTAGGTGAAGCCGGTCGTCGGTCAGGGAACGCGGCGGCCCGGCGGTGTCCAGCTCGCGCGCCCCGGGCCGGTTCTCCGCGGAGGTCACCACGAAGTTGTAGCCGCTGGGCGGGGTCTCGGTGGTGAACACCATCAGGCTGCTCTCGTCCACGTACCAGTCCCCGGCGATCTCCACCGAGCGGGCCGGGTAGGGCAGTGGAAGGAAGTCCATCGGTGGGGTGTCGGAGTCCAGGGAGATCCGTGTGGTGACGAGCCCGTCCTCGTCGGGTTCGACCGCCAGGCCCGGGGGAGTGGGCAGCGTACCGTCGACCCCGCTGTCCCGACCCGCGTGCACCGGCGTCATCGTCCAGTTCTCACCGTCGAACTCGTCGAGGGCGAAGGTGCGCAGGTACTCGGGTTCCTCGTCGTCGGTCCGGTAGGTCAGCACGGTGCGGTCGGAGTCGGCCCCCAGGTCCCGGCGCAGGGACACCATCGGGTGGGTGGTGGTCACCGAGTCGTTGGCCGCGATCCCGCTCTCGGCCAGCGTGTAGAGGGCATCGGTGCGCAGCGAGGGCAGGGCCTGCGGCAGCGACAGGGCGAGGGCGACCGCCACCACCGAGACGGCGGCGGCCAGACCCACGCGACCGACCACGCCGTCGGGGGGCGCGCCGGGCCCGCGCCCGGTGGAGACACGCGTCCCCCACTCGTGGGAACGGGCCCACATGTCCACCGCCAACAGGGCGAGGAAGCCGATCGCGGTGATCGCGGCCGGACCCCAGGACATCCCGGCGTCGTCCACGAACAGCGGCACCACCAGCAGCGAGAGCAACAGGCCACCGACCATGCCGGGGCAGCGGGTGGTCACGGCGAGGAAGTCCGCGGTCATCGTGAACACCATGAACACCATGGCGATGATCACGGTGAGCCCCGGCGTGGGCGATACCGGAGGGGTGTTGGTGCTGACGGTGTGCAGGCCCTCTACGAACAGGGCCCCGGTGTGGTCGAGCGTGTCCAGTGTGGGCAGGAAACCCAGAACGGTGGTCTCGGGAGCGAACAGCGGCGCGTACAGCAGCGACACCGCGAACAGCTGGAGGAAGGGCACGGCGAAGGCCCCGCCCACCAGCGACCGGTACGCCGTGGAGACGAGCGCGACCACCGTCATGAGCACGGCGGCCGGCACCCACCACGCGTCGCCGCGGACCAGGCCGCTCAACAGGGGGAGTGAGGCCAGCATCGTGACCAGGGTGGCCAGGGGCATCAACGCTCTCAACGCGGGCCCTCCCAGGGGTTCGGTGTCGCCGCGGCGGCGGGAGAGACGGCGCCGTGCCACAGGGCGGGAAGTTCGGCGGGCTCGGCGACGGGGAGGACCCGCCAGCCGTTGGCGGACAGCAGGTCGCCCACTCGTCGCGGGGCCTCGGCGTCGGGCCAGGCGGCGTTGACGCACAACACCGCCACCCGTGTCGCGGAACCGCCGACTCGGGACAGGGCGACGGCGTCTTCGGTGTCCAGGGCGCCCAGGACCGCGACGACCAGCCCGGCCGAGGTCCCGCGCACTCCCTCCAGTTCGGCGACGCCACCGCCGAGTCGGGAGGTGTCGGAGGCCTCCACCACGGCGAGTCCGTCCAACACACCGGTGGCGTGTTCGGTGGCCAGAGGGCCGCGATCGGTGTGGAAGCGCAGTTCGTGCCCGTGTTCGAGCACGTGCAGGGCCACCGACGCGGCCACGCTCACCGCCGTCTCCAGGGAGTCGCGCGGGCCGTCGCCGGCATGGGCGTCGACGCGGGTGTCGAGTAACAGGGTGCTGTGTTCGCGCCGGTGCTGTTCGTCCCGGCGCACCATCAGTTCGCCGTGCTTGGCGGTGGAACGCCAGTGCACCCGGCGCAGATCGTCGCCGTGGCGGTAGGCCCGGGGGATCGGGTCCTGCTCGCCGACACCGGTCACCGACCGCCGGGGGGCGTCCTCCCCGGGTGAGCCGTCGGTGGGGCCCCGCTCGGGCAGGGGTACGAAGCGGGGCGTGACCAACAAGGGGGTGGGTGAGCCCAGGGAACGGGTCACGCGAACACAACCCAGCGCGTCGAGCACGCTCACCCACAAGGGCCCCACCGGGTAGCGACCGCGAACGGGCGGACGCACCAGGTAGGTGATGTCGCTGACGGCGCGTGGCCCCAGGAAGCCGACGGTGAAACGGGGTTCGTGACCGAGTCGGACCGGCAGGGCGTCCTGGAGACGGACCCAGCCCACCGGCCAGACGGGGGAGCCGTTGCCGACGCGGACCAGGACCTGGGCCTCGGTGCCCGCGGGGATCCGGCGAGGGCGCAGGTCACGGCTTTCGACGATGCGCGCGGACGCTCCGATGAGCGTGAGCGCGCCGATCGCCGGCACCAGGATCAGGAGCAGTCCGACACCGACGATCTCGCGTTGACCGACGACGAGACCGCTCGCGAGCGCGACCGCTCCGAAGAACAGCATCAGGCCGCCACGGGCGGTGAGGGTGCGTTGCGGGCGCATCGTCCGTCTCTGGGTGGGATCGGGCGCTGCCGTAAGGGTCAGCGGGGTCCGGGCACGGGAAGTCGAGCGACCAGCTTGGCCACGATCTGTTCGGGACTGAGGCGTTCCATATGGGCCTCGGGTCCGGGCAGGAGCCGGTGGGCCAGGACGGGCACGGCCAACGTCTGCACGTCGTCGGGCACCACGTAGTGGCGGCCCTCCAAGGCGGCGTGGGCGCGGGCCGCGCGCACCAGGTGCAGGGTCGCGCGGGGGGAGGCGCCGAGCTTGAGTTCGGGCGCGGTACGGGTGGAGTTGACCAGGTCGACGACGTAGCGGCGCATGCCGGGGGCGACGTGGACGTGCTGGACCCGTTCGACCAGGTCCCGGATCTCGGCGGCGTTGGTGACGGGGGCCAGGTCCTCCAACGGGGAGCGTGACCCGTGGGAGTCGATCATGTCGAGTTCGGCCTGCGGCGAGGGGTACCCGACCGAGACGCGGGCCATGAACCGGTCCCGCTGCGCCTCGGGCAGGGCGTAGGTGCCCTCCATGTCCGAGGGGTTCTGGGTGGCCACCACCATGAAGGGGCGCTCCAGGGCGCGGGTCTCGCCGTCCACGCTGACCTGTCGTTCGGCCATGCACTCCAGCAGGGCCGACTGGGTCTTGGGCGAGGCCCGGTTGATCTCGTCGCCGAGGACGATGTTGGCGAACACCGGGCCCGGGTTGAACTCGAACTCGCCGCGGTCCTGGTGGTAGACGCTGACGCCCGTGATGTCGCTGGGCAGCAGGTCCGGGGTGAATTGGACGCGTTGGACCGAACAGTCCACCGCCCGTCCCAGGGCTTTGGCCAGCATGGTCTTGCCCACGCCGGGGACGTCTTCGATGAGCAGGTGGCCCTCGGCGAGCAGAACGGTCAGCGTGATGCGCAGAACGTCGGGTTTGCCTTCGATGACCGTCTCGATCGCGTCGCGGACGCGGTCGGCCACGGTCGCGACGGCGTCCACGTCCTCTCGGACGTCACCCCCGTGACCGTCGTGCTGTGTGCCGAGTGACACGAGACCCCTCTCGCTCCATATGCCTCGGTGTATCGATCCGAGGCTAGGCCCAATCAGGCCCTAAGCAAACCAAAGTGCCGAAATAGGCCGTGGAATGGGGGACCTGCGGAGCAATGTTCCACATGGTCCGGAATGGTGCTTCTGATCATCGGTGGGAGCGGGGGTCCGGGAAGCCGGGCGGATGCGAGGAGCCGGCCGGGGGTGGCGCCGCGGCGCCCGGGCCCTCCGCCGCCCCACCCGAACACCACTGCTGTGACCTGCGCATTCAACGATCCTTCCAGTGCCGCGCGCCGATTTGAACTGTTGACGGTGGGGGAGAGTGGAGTAAGGTGGAGCAGCGTGGAGAGGGTGAATTCTCCACTCGGGGGGTGAGGGGGTGAGCGTGTGTTCCTCGGCACCCACACACCTCGCCTCGATCAGAAGGGACGGCTGTTCCTTCCCGCGAAGTACCGCGACGAACTGTCGGGGGGTGTGGTGATCACGAAGGGCCAGGAGCGCTGCCTCTATGTCTTTCCGACGGACGAGTTCGCTCGTCTGACCGCAGCCCTGAGCTCCGCACCGGTCACCGCCAAGGCGGTTCGCGACTACGGCCGGATTCTCTTCGCCGGCGCGTCGGATCAGGACTGCGACAAGCAGGGCAGGGTCACCGTCCCGCCGAAACTGCGCGAGTACGCGGGCCTGGACCGGGAGTGCGTCGTCATCGGCGCCAACACGCGTTTGGAGATCTGGGACTCCCAGGCGTGGTCGGACTACGAGGCCGAACAGGAGCAGGAGTTCGCGCAACTCTCAGAGGAGGTGCTGCCCGGGGTGCTGTGAGCGGGGCGGTCCTTTCTGCGCCGCGCGGACGGCACTACGTCCATGCAATGCCGGGACCGGCGGTGGTCTCCGGACACGAGACACGAGCTGGCGCGACTTCCCCGGTGCCAGGTCGTGGACGCTGGACCCACCGAAGGGTGGACAATAGCGGCCGTGTCCGGAGGCCCACCGGTGACTCCCGGCCGGGCCACGCGAAGGACACCGTGACGCGCCCCCGGGGCGCGCTCATGGACTCAGGGGGAGACCGCGACAGCGTGGAGGAACAGCACCGCATGGGGGAGACCCGCAAGCACGACCGTCCCGACGGGGACGAAGCGTCACAGGACCACGACGACCTCGGTGACACCGCGCAGGCCCATGTGCCGGTGATGCTGGACCGGATCGTCGAACTGCTCGCCCCGGCGCTCACCCGCCCCGACGCGGTGCTCGTCGACGGCACCCTCGGCCTGGGCGGCCACTCCGAGGCACTGCTCAAGGCCTGCCCGAACCTGCGGCTGGTCGGTGTGGACCGCGACACCACCGCTTTGGAGCGCAGCGCCGAACGACTGAAGCCCTTCGCCGACCGCACCCACTTCGTGCACGCGGTCTACTCGGAGATCCCGCGGGCCCTGGACGAGGCCGGGTTCGACCGGGCCGACGCCGTCCTGCTCGACCTGGGGGTCTCCTCACCCCAGCTGGACGAGAGCGACCGCGGGTTCGCCTACGCCCAGGACGCGCCCTTGGACATGCGCATGGACCGCACCCAGGGACTCACCGCCGAAGAGGTCGTCAACGACTATCCCGTCGGTGAGCTCATCCGTGTCCTGCGCAACTACGGCGAGGAACGCTTCGCGCCGCGCGTGGCCAAGGCCATCGAACGCCGCCGCGCGCAGGGCCGCATCACCTCCACCAGGGAACTGGCCGACCTGGTCCGCGAGTCCATCCCCGCCGCCACCAGGCGTACCGGAGGGCACCCCGCCAAGCGCGCCTTCCAGGGGCTACGCATCGAGGTCAACGCCGAACTGTCCATCCTCAAGGAGACCCTGCCCGCCGCCCTGTCCCGGCTGGCCATGGGCGGACGCATCGCGGTGCTGTCCTACCACTCCCTCGAAGACCGGATGACCAAGAAGGCCTTCGCCGCGCTGGCCACCGACACCACGCCTCCCGACCTCCCGGTCCCTCTCCCGGACCGGCAACCGGAACTGAAGCTCCTCACCAGGGGCGCCGAACTCCCCACGGACGAAGAGAACGAACGCAATCCGCGCGCGCAGTCAGCCCGGCTCCGGGCGGCCGAGCGTGTGCGCGAACCGTCGCGGCAGTAGGGAGAACAGATGGGCACGAAGACGGACACCCGCCGCAACGGCAAGGACCGCGGACGCACCGGGACCACCACCCGTACCGCCGCGCCCCCACGCTCGGTGCGCACCAAGGCGCCGGCCGCCAAGGCACGCGCGACGGGGGGAGCCGCGGCGAGTCGCGCCCCGAAGATCCCCTTCGTGCTACTCATCCTCTGCCTGTTGGGCGGGGCCCTCATCAGCCTGCTGCTGCTGCGCAGTCTCGTGGCGCAGGAGGCCTACGCCATCACCAGCCTGCAGTCGGAGAACCGCGAGATGTCCTACGAGGAACAGCGGCTCCAGGAGTCCGTCGCCCACCTGGAGACCTCCGACCGCATCGCGGAGGAGGCGGAGGAGATGGGGATGGAGCCGGGCGAGGCCCCGCTCTTCCTGGACTTGGACAACGGTGAGATCACCGGGGACGCTGGGAGCGATGATTGAGCACGCCTCGGGACCGACGCCCACGTGACCCCCGCCGACCCGGAGCGACCAGCCGCTCCGGGTCGCGGCCGAACAAGGGCTCACAGAGGAGACCGAACCGGCCGGCCCAGAGCGGGCGGGCTCGGGCCGGTGGCGGATCCGGTGGCACGGGCCGTCCGGTACGGCGGGGGGAACGCCCCCGCCGTCGGTCGAGTCCGCCGCCGCCCCCACCGTTGCTGCGTCGTACCTTCCGAGCCGGCGACCCGCGTAAGCGGATCAAGGCCGGTGGGGTCATCATCGTGGTGATCCTGATGCTGTTCGCCGGACGCCTCACCCAGATCCAGGGGATCGACGCCGAGACCTACGCCGAGGCCGCGGCGAACCTGCGCATGCAGACCATCGACATCCCCACCCTGCGCGGGCAGATCACCGACTCCGAAGGCAACCCCTTCGCCCTGTCGGTGGAGGTCCGCAACGTCTTCGTCGACCCCGAGGAGGTCGCGGAGGACGAACGGGACCGGCTCATCGACGAACTGGTGAGCCGCTTCGACCTGGAAGAGCAGGACGTGACGGCCAAGGTCGACGCCAAGCCGAGCCGCTACCAGATCGTGGCGAAGGACATCTCGCCCGGCGACTGGGGGGAGTTCAGGGAGCTCGGCTTGAGCGGAGTGGGCGCCGACGTCGACTACAACCGGGTCTACCCCGACGAGACCGGTGCCTCCGACCTGATCGGTTTCGTCGGTGCCGAGGGGCACGGCCTCGAAGGCCTGGAGGGCTACATGGACTCCACGCTCGCCGGTGAGGCCGGCAAGCGGCAGGTCGAGGTCGGCCAGGACGGCACCCAGATCCCCATGGCCGGCGGTCTGGTGCGCGAACCCGAGGCCGGTCAGGACGTACGCCTGACCCTGGACCGTGACCTGCAGTGGTACGCCCAACAGGCGTTGGCGAACCGGGTCGAGGAGCTGGAGGCCGAAGCGGGCAGCGTCGTGGTCTCCAACAAGGAGGGGGAGATCCTGGCCATGGCCGACTTCCCCACCTACGACCAGACCGACATCGCCTCCTCCGAGCCCGAGGACCGGAGCAACGGGTCGGTGGCCTCCACCTTCGAGCCCGGCAGCACCAACAAGGTCATCACCTTGGCGGCCGCCCTGGAGGAGCAGAAGACCACCCCGGAGACGGTCTACACCGTGCCCTACGCGCTCCAGTACTACGACCAGACCTTCCGCAACTCCAGCAACGACGGCACCCAGCGCCTGACCACCAACGGGATCATGGCCCAGTCCAGCAACGTGGGCACGATCAAGATCGCCGATCAGGTGGGCGCCTCGGTCCTGCACCGCTACATGACGAACTTCGGTCTGGGACAGCCCACGGGCCTGGCCCTGCCGGGTGAGGAGGCCGGTGTGCTCAGCGATCCCGACGACTGGTGGGGCACCCAGCTGCCGTCGGTGTCCATCGGACACGGTCTGTCGGTCAACGCCGTGCAGATGGCCTCGGTCTACGCCACCGTGGCCAACGGGGGAGTGCGGGTCGAACCGACGCTCGTCTCGGGAACGGTCGACCCGGAGGGCGAGTTCACCAAGGCCGAGGAGCCCGCCCGTCAACGGGTGATCAGCGAGGAGACCGCCGAACAGCTCCAACTGATGCTGGAGGCGGTCACCAGTGACGAGGGAACCGCGCCGCAGGCCCGCATCGACGGCTATCGGGTGGCCGGCAAGACCGGCACCGCCAACCGGATCGACCCGGAGACGGGCCGCTACGACGAGGGCGGCTACACGGCCACCTTCGCCGGGTTCGCCCCCGCGGACGACCCGGAACTGGTGGTCCAGGTGGTGCTGCACAACCCGCAGGGCACCTACTACGGCGGTGAGGCGGCGGGCCCGGTGTTCAACGACATCATGTCCTTCGCGCTGAAGTCCTACAAGGTCCCCCCGACCGACGAGGAGGCCCCGGCCATCCGCCTGGTGGAGGACGAGGACGCCGACGGCTGACACGCGCACCACCCGGGGCGGGCCGCCTGCCGGCCCGCCCCGGGGTACGCCGTCCTAGCCGGGGTGGCGGTCGTCCACGGCTTCGCGGAGGGCACGGATGTGGGCGGGGCCGGTACGGCAGCAACCGCCCACCAGCACGGCGCCGTCCGAGCACCAACCGGCCGCCGCCGCGGCGAAGCCCTCGATGTCGGTGGCACCGGCCCACGTCCGGCGTCGGGCGTCCCACACCTCACCCGAGTTCGGGTAGGCCACCGAGGCCAGACCCACCGAGGCCACCTCCCGCACCAGGGCGGACACGTTCGACGGCGGAACGCAGTTCACGCCCACGGCCACCACCCGCCCCCGCCGGTACAACGGCGCCAATCCCTCCGCCACCTTGCGCAGCGGCGTGCCATCGGCGATCCGAGTGTCGTCGGCGCACGAGAAGGAGAACCACGCACGGACCCCCGGAGTCTCCGCCACCAGGCGGGCCAGTGCCCGGGCCTCGGCGGCCGACGGCAGCGTCTCGCAGGCCACCAGATCCGCACCGGAGTCGGTGAGCACCCGCCACCGCTCCCGGTGCCACCGGTACAGCCCCTCCTCGTCCAGGTCGTAGTCGCCGGTGTACTCCGACCCGTCCGCCAGGGCCGCGCCATAGGGGCCCACGCCCGCCGCCACCAGACCCGAGCCGAACGCGTCCCGTTCGGTCACCGCCAGTTCCACCGACCGCGCCAGCAACCCCAAGGCCTCGGCGCGCGAGTACCCATGGGCGGTGAACCCGTCGACGCTCGCCTGATAGCCGGCGGCGATCGCCACGTCCGCGCCGGCCTCGAAGTAGTCGCGGTGCACCCGCGCGATCAGTTCCGGCTCCCGCGCCAACAGTCGGGCCGACCACAGACCATCTCCCAGGTCACGGCCGTAGGCCTCCAACCGCGTCGCGAGTCCGCCGTCCAACACCAGTGCCCGGTTCGCCAACGTGACCACCCTTCTCGACCCACCTGTCCCAACCCGGACGAAAGGCCACACCATCCCCTGCCGGGGAAACGCGGACCGGCCCAGCGTGGAAATTACCGACCGGCCCCCCACAGCCGTTAATCTCCAGACGTGCCACCGGTAATGCGACCTGAACACTCCAAACTCCGTCCACTGTCCGACCTGGCGACGAAGCTCGGTCCGGACACCACCCTGCTGCGCCCGGACCTGGATCCGGACCGGCCCGCGGACATGCCTCCACGTGAGATCCACGTCCGCGGCATCACCCACGACTCTCGACAGGTCGGCCAAGGCGACCTGTACGTCGCCCTGCCCGGAACCCGCGTCCACGGCGCCCGGTTCTCCCGGCAGGCGGCCGACGCCGAGGCCGCCGCGATCCTGACCGACGCCGACGGCGCCGACGAGGCCGTGGCGACCGGCCTGCCCGTGGTCGTGGTCCCCGACGCGCGCGCCGCGCTCGGCACGGTCGCCGCCTGGGTCTTCGACGAGCCCGCCCGCGACCTGCTCCTGGTCGGGACCACGGGCACCAGCGGCAAGACCACGATCAGCTACCTGATCGAGTCCGGGATGCGCCAGGCCGGGATGAGCACCGGCCTGATCGGCACCGTGGAGATGCGGGTGGGCGACGAACGCGTCGCCTCCTCCCTGACCACGCCGGAGGCCACCGACCTGCACGGCCTCTTCGCCGTCATGGCCGAACGCGGCGTCACCGCCGCCGCCATGGAGGTCTCCAGCCACGCCCTCGCCCTGGGCCGGGTCGGTGGCGCCCGCTTCGACGTGGCGATCTTCACCAACCTGTCCCAGGACCACCTGGACTTCCACTCGGACCTGCGCGACTACTTCGACACCAAGGCGCTCCTGTTCACCCCCGAGTACTGCGACATCGCGGTGGTCAACGTCGATGACCGCTTCGGTCGCGCACTGGTGGACATGGTGCAGCCACGCGGGGACGTCCCCGTCACCACCTTCGCCGTGGAGGGCTTCTCCGACGCCGACCCCGAGAGCGCCATGGAAGCGGACTGGAACGCCGTGGACGTCCACCTGGGGGCCACCGGCAGCACCTTCCGCGTCGTCGGACCCGGCGGCATGGAGGCCAAGGCGTCCGTGGCGCTACCGGGACCCTTCAACGTCTCCAACGCCATGGCCGCCATCGTCGGTCTGGTCGAGGCGGGTCTTCCGATGGAGACGGCCATCGCCGGAGTCGCCGCGGCGCCCGGCGTCCCGGGCCGTATGGAACAGGTGGAGGCCCGCGAGGCGGCGCAGCCACAGGACTTCACCGCGCTGGTCGACTACTCGCACAAACCCGGCGCCATCGAAGCCGTCCTGAGCGCCCTGCGCGCCACCACCGAGGGACGGGTCACCATGGTGGTCGGCTGTGGCGGTGACCGTGACCGGGCCAAACGCCCGCTCATGGGCGAGGCCGCCGCGCGCCTGGCCGACCACCTGATCATCACCAACGACAACCCGCGTACCGAGGACCCGGTGACGATCGCCACGGCGATGCTCGAAGGGGTCGCCAAGGTCCCCGAGGATCGACGGGCACGTGTCACCGTGGAGTTCGACCGGGCCGAGGCGATCGGTCTGGGCGTGGCCCGCACCGGCCCCGGCGACGTCGTCGTGGTCGCCGGAAAGGGCCACGAGACCGGCCAGTACGTCAAGGGCGAGGTCCTGCCCTTCGACGATCGTGAGGTGCTGCGCGGGGCCATCGAGGACGCGCTGCGCATCCGGGCCGGGCAACGGCTCGGGGACGCCCTCCGGGACGTACACCGCGCACCGGACCAGGGCTGACACTCCGACACACCGAAGACGCGCCGAAAATGGTGCCGTCCACTCACCGGGACACGGCCTGTGGCCGTGTCCCGGTCACATCGAGCGCCCTGACGTGTGCGTATCACTCTCGGTATGGCCCTTGGCGGTCACGAAGTGGAGCATATTGGCGTTCACAGGGCCCCGTCGGGACCCCGGACGCCCCAACATGTTCTAAGGTAGGTCCGGCAATCGCAGCCCGATAGTGCCGCCCCACGTGGCGCCCATGACCCGGCATCGTCGGGTCGTCAGTGGCCCGGTGTGGCACCGCGCGCACGGTATCCGCGGTGCCATCCCCTGACCCGAAACCCGAGGCCGGGTGGCCAATGCCCTTGGGGCGCTGTGGGCCGGGCCTGACCTGAGGAGTGGATTTGATCGCGCTCACGCTCGATCGGATCGCTGAGATCACCCAAACCGCCATCGGCGGATCAGCGCCCCCGGACGCCGTCGTCGACGGCCCCGTCGTCATCGACTCCCGACTGGTGGAGTCCGGAGCGCTCTTCGTCGCGCTCAACGGAGAGAGGGTCGACGGACACGACTTCGCCGAGTCCGCGGTGGCGGCCGGGGCGGTCGCCGTCCTGGCCTCGCGCCCGGTCCCCGCACCGCACCTGCTGGTGGACGGCGGAGACGACGAGGTCGTAGCGGCCCTGGCCCGTCTGGCCAGGTACGTGGCCGGTGAACTCGGCGATCCGACGCGCGAGGACGCCACGACGCGGATCGTCGGCGTCACCGGCTCCTCCGGCAAGACCACGACCAAGGACCTCATCGCCCAGGTCGTGGGTCGTATGGGGGCCACCGTGGCCCCGGCCGGCTCCTTCAACAACGAGATCGGCCACCCGCTCACGGTGCTGCGTGCCGACACCGACACCCGCCACCTGATCCTGGAGGTCGCCGCGCGCGGCATCGGGCACATCGCCCACCTGTGCCGCGTCGCCCCGCCCCGGATCGGCGTGGTGCTCAACGTCGGCAGCGCGCACATGGGCGAATTCGGTGGCCGCGACGCCATCGCCAAGGCCAAGGGAGAACTCGTCGAGGCGCTCCCGGCCGGCTCCGAGCGGCGCGGCACGGGCGGCCTGGCCGTCCTCAACGCCGACGACCCGCTGGTCCGCGCCATGGCCTCCCGCACCGACGCGCGCGTCGTCCTCTACGGCACCGCCGAGGACGCCCACGTGCGCGCCACCGACATCACCACCCAAGACAGCGGAGCCCCGGCGTTCACGCTGCACCTGAACGGCCGCTCGACCCGAGTCCGACTGGGACTGGTCGGCGCCCACCAGGTGAGCAACGCCCTGGCCACCGCCGCCGTCGCCGACGAGCTCGGCATGGACATCGAAGACATCGCCGCAGCCCTCGGCGCGGCCACCCCGGTCAGCCGTTGGCGGATGGAGGTCACCGAACACGACGGTGTCACCCTCGTCAACGACGCCTACAACGCCAACCCCGAATCGATGCGGGCCGCGCTGACCACCCTGGCCTCCTTGGCCAGGGAACGCCGCGCCATCGCCGTGCTCGCCCATATGGCGGAGCTCGGGGAAGAGGGCGACGCCGAACACGAGAAGATCGGCGAGTTCGTCGCCGACATCGGCGTGGACCACCTGGTCGTGGTCGGGGAGGCGGCCGAGGGCATCGCCATCGGTGCCGAACGCGCCGCCGACCGGTGGAGCGGTGAGAGCATCCGAGTTCCCGACGCCGAGGCGGCAGCCGAAGCGGTGCGCGAGCGGATGCGCACAGGAGACGTCGTCATTGTGAAGGGATCGCGCGTGGCTGCGCTCGAAAGGGTTATCGACCTCATCACCAAGGGTGATGACCAATGATCGGGATCACCATCGCGGCGGCGCTCGCGCTGATCGTCTCCATGCTGCTGATGCCGCCGCTCATCAAGCTCCTGTACCGGTTCAAGTTCGGACAGGAGGTCCGCGACGACGGACCCGAGGGTCACAAGACCAAGCAGGGCACGCCCACCATGGGCGGCATCGTCATCATCCTCGGTGCGGTGATCGGTTACTTCGGCTCCCACCTGGTGCTGTGGATCGTCCAGCCGACGGCCTCCGGGCCCACGGCCTCCGGTCTGCTGGTGATGTTCCTGTTCGTCGGCATGGGCTGTGTCGGCTTCCTCGACGACTTCATCAAGATCTACAAGCGCCGCAGCCTGGGTCTGCGCAGTGGCGCCAAGATGGTCGGTCAGGCCGTCATCGGTGTGGGCTTCGCCTACGGCGTCACCCAGTTCCCCAACGGGTACGGCTACACCCCGGCCGCCCCCCAGCTGTCCTTCCTGCGCGACTTCGGACCGCCGCTGATGATCGGCGTGTTCGTCATCTGGGCGCTGTTCCTCATCGTCGGGTTCTCCAACGCGGTGAACCTCACCGACGGTCTGGACGGCCTGGCCACCGGCGCGGTCATCCTGTCGCTGGCCGCCTACGTCATCATCGGCAACTGGCAGCTGCGACAGTCCTGCGTGGAGGCCCTCACCTCCAGCTGTTACACGGTCCGCGACCCCCTGGACCTGGCCGTCGTGGCCTCCGCCGTGCTCGGCTCCTGCATCGCCTTCCTGTGGTTCAACGCGCCCCCGGCGAAGATCTTCATGGGCGACACCGGTTCGCTGGCCCTGGGCGGTCTCATCGTGGGTCTGGCCATCACCACCCGCACCCAGCTCCTGCTGCTGATCATCGGTGGACTGTTCGTCATCATCACCCTGTCCGTGATGATCCAGATCACGTCGTTCCGCCTCACCGGCAAACGCGTGTTCCGCATGGCGCCACTGCAGCACCACTTCGAGCTCAAGGGCTGGGCCGAACCGACCATCGTGATCCGTTTCTGGATCATCCAAGGTCTGTTCATGGCGGTGGCGATCGGCCTGTTCTACCTCGAATGGATGCCAAGCTAGAGGCATGCCGCACCACCGTTCTTCCACCTCCCCGACCACCGCGCCCGCCGAAGGCGAGAACCCCTTCGCGGGCGCGTTGGTCTGTGTCGCCGGTCTCGGAGTCTCCGGTCCCCCCGTCGCCAGGGCGCTCCTGGCGCAGGGGGCCCGGGTGGTCGTCGTCGACGGCCGTGACGACGAGACCACCCGCGCCGTGGCCGCCGAACTCACCGAGGCGGGCGCGAGGGTCCTCCTCGGTGACACGCCCCTGCCCGAGGGTTGCGACCTGGTCGTCACCTCACCCGGCTGGCGTCCCGACTCGCCGCTGCTGCTCCGCGCCGCCGAGGCCGGCGTGGAGGTCATCGGCGACGTGGAACTGGCCTGGCGGATCAAGCCCGCCGACCAGGTGTGGCTGGCCATCACCGGCACCAACGGCAAGACCACCACCGTGCGCATGCTCGAATCGATCCTGCGCGCGGACGGCCGCGACGCGCTCGCCGTCGGCAACGTCGGCACCCCCGTCATCGACGCGGTCCGCCCGGACGCCGACGGTCACGTGTACGACGTCCTGGCCGTGGAACTGTCCAGCTTCCAGCTGCACTGGGCCGACAGCCCGCGCCCGCACGCGGCCACAGTCCTCAACATCGCCGCCGACCACCTGGACTGGCACGGCGGACTCGACCCCTACGCCCGAGCCAAGGGCAAGGTGTTCGCCCGCGGCACCGTGCGCGTGGTCAACACCGCCGACGAATGGTCGGTGCGCCTGGCCGAGGAGGACGGTGACCCGCACACCCCGCTGGTGGGCCTGCGCCTGGACACCCCGCGCGCGGGTGAACTGGGCGTGGTCGAGGACCTGCTGGTGGACCGGGCCTTCGTCGCCGAACCCCACAGCAGCGCCGAGGAACTGGCGACCCTGGGCGACGTCCGCCCGGCCGCCCCGCACAACGTCGCCAACGCCCTGGCCGCGGCGGCCCTGGCCCGCTCGATCGGTGTGACCGCCGACTCGATCCGCGCCGGTCTGAACGCGTTCGTCCCCGAACCCCACCGGATCGCCCACGTGGCCAAGGTGGCGGGAGTGGACTACGTCGACGACTCCAAGGCCACCAACCCGCACGCCGCCGCGGCCTCCCTGAACTCCTACGAGTCCGTGGTGTGGGTGGCCGGCGGGCTGCTCAAGGGCGCCGAGGTGGACGACCTGGTCGCCGAGGCCGCCGCCCGATTGCGCGGCGTGGTGCTGATCGGCGCCGACCGGGCGCGCATCCGGGAGGCCTTGGACGAGCACGCCCCGGACGTGCCGGTGGTGGAGGTCGAGGGACCCGCCGCCGACGCTCCTCGCGAGCACACCGTCATGGACGTGGTGGTCGGCGAGGCCGCCGCGTTGGCCCGGGAGGGTGACACGGTGCTGCTCGCCCCGGCCGCCGCGTCCATGGACATGTTCACCGACTACCCCGAGCGGGGCCGCTTCTTCTCCGAGGCCGTCCGCCGCCTCGGTTGAACCACCGATATCGCACCCAGGGTCATCGGACGACGACACTTCGTGTTCCGGTGGCCCTGTTGTGTGCCGTACCACCCGTGAAGCCCGTCAAAGATGGCCAACACGCGGAAAATGTCCACTGGTCCCGACCCGCCGGTACGCCACTATTGAGGCGCCGATCGTGCGGAGGGTGTGTGGATGGCGGCGACGACAGCGGTTCCCGGGGCGACCCGGAGCCGGGGGCGTACTGCCTCCGGTGGGCGCGAGCGTGCGCTTTGGCGTGAGTGGGCCAGGTCCCTGGACCGGCCGCTCACCTCCTACTACCTGATCCTCAGTACCGGGATGATGCTCATCGCCCTGGGACTGGTGATGGTCCTGTCCTCGACGATGGTCAACTCCATCAGCGAGACGGGATCGGCCTTCTCCGTCTTCCAACGCCAGTTGACGTCGGCGGCGATCGGCCTTCCCCTCATGCTGCTGGCCTCCCAGACGCCGCTGTGGATCTTTCGGATGGTCGGCTACCCGGCCATGATCGTGTCGGTGGCGCTGCTGCTGCTCACCGCCTTTCAGGGCACCGAGGTCAACGGCGCGATGCGCTGGCTGGAGATCGGCGGCCTGGTCATCCAGCCCTCCGAACCCGCCAAGCTCGCCTTCGCCCTGTGGGGCGCCAACATCCTGGCCCGCAAGGAGGAGCTCAAAGAGCTCACCGAGTGGCGGCAGCTGTTGATCCCGCTGGTGCCCGGCTGTGGTCTGCTCACCCTGCTGGTCCTGATCGGCTCGGACCTGTCCACGACCCTGGTGCTGCTACTGGTCTTCCTCGCCTTGTTGTGGGTCGTGGGGGCTCCGGGCAGGCTGTTCGTCGCGATGTTCGGACTGGTCGTGGGCCTGGCCGCGATCGTCATCGCGATCGAGCCGTTCCGAATGACCCGCATCACCGCGTTCCTCGACCCGGGGGCCGACCCCTCCGGGGCGGGCTTCCAGTCCCTGCACGGCCTGTACGCGCTGGGAACCGGAGGCATCTTCGGGGTCGGTATCGGCGCCAGCCGTGAGAAGTGGGGGTTCCTGCCCTTCGCCGAGTCCGACTTCATCTTCGCCATCATCGGCGAGGAGTTCGGTCTCATCGGCACCCTGCTCGTGCTCTGTCTGCTCGGCATGCTCGGCTACGCCGGGCTGCGGGTCGCCTTCCGTGTCAAGGACCCCTTCTCGCGCCTGGCCGCCTTCGCCATCTCGACCTGGATCATCGGTCAGTCCATGATCAACATCGCCGCCGTCATCGGCCTGGTCCCGGTCACCGGTATCCCGCTGCCCCTGGTCTCCTACGGTGGTTCGGCGCTGATCCCCACGATGATCGCCCTCGGTGTGCTGCTCGCACTCGCCCGTAACGAGCCCCAGGCACAGAAGGCGCTGGCGGCTCGCGGTCCCGGTTGGCCCCAAAGGGCTCTAAGCTGGCTTGGCCTGGAGAACTTCGTCGCTTCCGTCCAGAATCGGGCCGGAGGCACGACTTCCAAGCGCACATCCGCGCCGAGCACCCCTCGCCCGGCGCGCAAGCGCGACACCAAGACAACGGCCAAGAACCAGAGCGGCCCGGTCCCGGCGGGTGACCGGCCAAGGAGGAATCGACGACGATGAGGGTAGCCCTCGCCGGAGGCGGCACGGCCGGGCACATCGAGCCCGCACTCTCACTTGCGGACGCGCTGCGGCGCATCGACCCGAACACCGAGATCCTCTGCCTGGGAACCGAGCGTGGTCTGGAGACCCGACTCGTTCCCATGCGCGGTTACGAATTGGGCCTGATCCCCGCGGTCCCCCTACCACGCAGGCTCACCCCACAGTTGCTCACCGTTCCGGGCAAACTCGCCGGCGCCCTCAGCGCCGCGGGCGAACAGCTCGACCGGATCCAGGCCGACGTCCTGGTCGGCTTCGGCGGTTACGTCGCCACCCCCGGATACCTCGCGGCCCGTCGTCGCAAGATGCCCATCATCGTGCACGAGGCCAACCCGCTGCCCGGCCTGGCCAACCGGCTCGGCGCGCGGCTCACCCCGCACGTCTTCACCGGGCACCCCCACGCCCAGATACGCAACGGGCGCTTCATCGGCATCCCGCTGCGCAAGCAGGTCACCTCCTTGGACCGTCTGGCCATGGGTGACAGGGCGCGCACCTACTTCGGCCTGCGTCCCGACCTGCCCACCCTGTTGATCTTCGGCGGCTCCCAGGGCGCCCAGCGCGTCAACGAGGCCGCCTTCGCCGCCCGCGACGCCTTCCGCGACGCCGGCGTGCAGGTTCTGCACGTCGTCGGCCCCAAGAACGCCGACGAACCCCAGGACCTCACCCAGGACGGCATCCCCTACGTCGCCGTTCCCTACGTCGACCGTATGGACATGGCCTACGCCGCCGCGGACGTGGCCATGTGCCGTTCCGGCGCTCTGACCTGCGCCGAACTCACCGCCGTCGGCCTGCCGGGCGCGTTCGTCCCGCTGGCCATCGGCAACGGCGAACAGTCCCTGAACGCCGAGCCCATCGTCAAGGCGGGCGGCGGCATCATGGTCGACAACGCCGCCCTGTCGCCCGACTGGATCGTCCAGCAGCTCATCCCGCTGCTCACCGACACCGACCGGGTCGTGGCGATGTCGGAGGCGGCCTCCCGTATGGGCCGCCGCGACGCCGACACCGAGCTCGCCCGTGAGGTCATGGCGATCGCCCGCGGCGACAAACCCACCCCGGAGATGCCGTTGCCCGAGGATGAGGGCGACGAGGTCTACTACGACGACGGTAAGGACGCACGATGAGCCTGGTCCGGCAGACCGAACCGGTCCCCGTCGACAAGCTGGGACGCACCCACTTCATCGGCCTCGGAGGAGCCGGCATGTCCGGCATCGCCCGGGTGCTGCTGCAATCCGGGGTCGAGGTCTCGGGCAGTGACGCCCGCGACAGTGACACGCTGCGCGAACTCGAACAGATGGGGGCGCGTGTCCACGTGGGACACGCCGGCGAGAACCTCGGCCCCGCCGAGACCCTGGTGGTCTCCTCCGCGATCCGCGAGGACAACCCCGAACTGGTCGAGGCGCGACGTCGCGGCATCCGGATCCTGCCCAGGGCCGCGGCCCTGGGAGCCCTGCTGCTGAACCGCGAGGGCGTCGCCGTCTCCGGCACCCACGGCAAGACCACCACGACCTCCATGGTCACCGTGGTCCTGCAACACCTGGGCGCCGAACCCGGCTACGTGATCGGCGGCAAGCTGGTCACCACGGGCCTGGGCGCGGACGCGGGGGTCGGCGACGCCATCGCGGTGGAGGCCGACGAGAGCGACGGCTCCTTCCTGATGCTCTCGCCCAAGATCGCCGTGGTCACCAACGTCGAGGCCGACCACCTGGACAACTACAGCGGTCTCGACGAGATCCACGACAACTTCGCGAACTTCGTGGACCGCGTCGAGCGCACCCTCATCGTGGGCGTCGACGACCCCGGTGCCCGCAAGGTCGCCGAACTGGCCCGAGAACGTGGCAAGCGGGTGCTGACCTACGGTGAGGCGGCCGACGCCGACTACCGGATCACCCGGATCCGCGCCCGTGGCTTCACCACCGAGTTCACCCTCCAGACCGTCGACGGCGACCCGATCGACGGCACGGTCGCCGTCCCAGGACTGCACAACGTCCTCAACGCGGCCGCCGCGGTGGCCGTGGCCGACCAACTCGGGCACGACCTGGACGTGGCGGTGGAGGGCATCGCCGACTTCGCCGGAGCGGCCCGCCGCTTCGAGCTCAAGGGCCAGGGCGATGGGGTGGGCGTCTACGACAGCTACGCCCACCACCCCACCGAGATCGACGCCGATCTGCGCGCCACCCGCGCCGCGTTGGAGTCCTTCTCCGAGGACGCGGAGGAGGAAGACGTCCCCCTCGGCCGGGTCGTGGCCCTCTTCCAGCCGCACCTGTACAGCCGGACCCGGATCTTCGCCGAGGAGTTCGCGGACGCGCTGAGCCTTGCCGACGAGGTCGTGGTGACGGAGGTCTTCGCCGCCCGGGAGGACCCCGAACCCGGGGTGACCGGTGAACTCATCACCTCCAAGGTCTCCCACGAAAGGGTGCGTTACGTGCCCGGTCGTGAGGAGGCGGTGCGTACGGTGGTCGAACTCGCCCGTCCCGGGGACATCGTCCTGACCATGGGGGCGGGGGACGTCACCGAGCTGGGTCCGCACATCGTCGCGGCCCTGTCGGAGCGGGCAGAGGGCAACGGAAACGACTAAAGGGGTACACACGTGGGTGCCGACCAGGCCGGGAAGAACGCTGCGACGGCACGTCGGGGGAGTTCGGACCCCTGGAAGGTGACCTTCGCGGTCCTCTTGGTCGTCTCCCTGGTCTGCGCCGTGGTGTGGTTGCTCCTCGGTTCCCGGCTGCTGGTGGTCCGCGACGTCGCGGTTACCGGCGCGGACCGGATCTCCGCCGCCGAGGTCGAGGCGGCGGTGTCGGTGAACACCGGTACCCCGCTGATAAGGGTGGACCTGGACGCCGGCCGCGACCGCGTCGAAGGACTCGACCTGGTGGAGTCCGCCACCGTCAGCAGGGGCTGGCCCGCCACCTTGAAGGTGGAGGTCGTAGAACGTCAGCCCCTGCTCGCGATCGCGGTGGGGGAGGAGTACCGGTTGGTGGACGGCGACGGTGTGCGCATCGAGGACTCGACGAGCCGGCCCGGCACGCATCCACTGGTGTCGGTCACCGGGGAGGTCGAGGAGAACGAGGCGGTCCGGGCCGCCGCGGACATCGTGCGGGAGGCCCCCGACTCCTTCGTGGCCCGAATCCAGCTCATCGACGCCAAGGACCCCGACGCGATCAAGATCGAGTTGGGGGACGGTTCCCTGGTGGAGTGGGGCGACGCCGAACACACCGTGGACAAGAGCGAGGTCCTGAGGGTGCTGATGCGCGAACATCCCACCGCCGAGGGGCGCGTCTACGACGTCGGTACGCCCGACCTGGCCATGGTCAGGTGAAGGGAATATCAAGGGATGTTCTGGTTCGGGTGGAGTCGGGGCAACGCGCCGTTCCCGGGACAAGCGGGTCCGCACCACCGCGAAACGGCACTCCGAGAGGACATTCCAGACGCGACGCGCCGAGTACGCACTTCGCTTCCTCGTGTTATACGCGGTTAGGCTGAAGCCGTCATCGGTTGCCCGCACCCGACGGTCCGCTTACTGTCGGGAAGCACAACCACCATCAACAACGTAGTAAAACACGCTTTTCGGGATACGCAGGAACCGTTTGATCGAGGCCACAGGCACGAGGAACGGTACCGGTGACCCGGGGTCCCCGCCGACGGTCCATGCGAACCGGGAGGTGGGTGAACCCGAAACGCACTCAGTAGAACCGGATGCCGGACCGCCGGCGCACCCGCGGAACCATCTCGCGGACGCGAAGACGGAACGGCTCATGCGAGCGGAAAGGCCCCTCGTCGTGGCAGCACCGCAGAACTACCTCGCGGTCATCAAAGTCGTCGGCATCGGCGGCGGCGGTGTCAACGCCGTCAACCGAATGATCGAAGAGGGGCTCAAGGGCGTTGAGTTCATCGCGATCAATACCGACGCCCAAGCGCTGCTGATGAGCGACGCGGACGTCAAGCTCGACGTCGGCCGTGAGCTCACCCGCGGCTTGGGAGCGGGAGCCAACCCCGACGTCGGCCGCAAGGCCGCGGAGGATCATCGTGAGGAGATCGAGGAGGTCCTCAAGGGGGCCGACATGGTCTTCGTCACGGCCGGCGAAGGCGGTGGCACGGGCACGGGAGGAGCCCCGGTCGTCGCCAACATCGCCCGCTCCCTGGGAGCCCTGACCATCGGTGTGGTCACCCGCCCCTTCGGTTTCGAGGGCAAGCGGCGTGCGACCCAGGCCGAATCCGGGATAGCGATGCTCCGCGAGGAGGTCGACACCCTCATCGTCATCCCGAACGACCGCCTCCTGTCCATCTCCGACCGTCAGGTCAGCGTCCTCGACGCGTTCAAGGCGGCCGACCAGGTCCTGCTCTCCGGTGTCCAGGGCATCACGGACCTGATCACCACACCGGGCCTGATCAACCTCGACTTCGCCGACGTCAAGTCGGTGATGTCCGGGGCGGGATCGGCGTTGATGGGGATCGGATCGGCGAGAGGGGACGACAGGGCCGTCGCAGCGGCCGAACTGGCGATCTCCTCACCATTGCTGGAAGCCAGTATCGACGGGGCGCACGGGGTCCTGCTGTCCATCCAGGGCGGCTCCGACCTCGGACTCTTCGAGATCAACGAGGCCGCGCAACTGGTCGCCAACTCGGCGGCCCCGGAGGCCAACATCATCTTCGGCGCGGTCATCGACGACGCCTTGGGCGATGAGGTGAGGGTCACCGTGATAGCCGCGGGCTTCGATGAACCCGAGGCCATCGTGCCGGCGACGCGGGAGCGTCAGCCGGTGGACCCTCCTGAGGCCGTCGCCCCCACGGCAGGCATCACGTCCGGCAAGGAGGAGTCCGCCGTGGCCGCTCCGTCCGCCGAGGGCGCGAGCGGGGCGTCGGCCACCAACATGCCGTGGACGGCCCCGTCCCGACCGGCCGCCCCGGAGCCCGAGGCACCCTGGACCACCGAGCCCGCCCACTCTTGGACGAGCCCGGAGTCCGCACGTCCCGAGCCCCGGTACACGCAGACCCCGCCGGTGTCCTCGCGTCCCGAGCCGGAGCCCCGACAGAACGCCGACTCCTACCAGGGCATGGAGTCCTACCAGGGCAACGGCCACCGGGTCTCCCATGAGGAGGCCCCGGCCGCGCCCATCGCCCCGGAGCCCACAGCGGCACCGACGGCGCAGCCGGTTCCGGCCGAGGAGCCTCCGGCACCCGAACCGGAGCCGGAGTCCGAAGTCCAGTCCGGTCCCATCCACGCCGTCTCGGACGCCTCCGAGCGGCGCGGCGACGTTCCCACGCCTCGTCGTCGGGTCATCTTCGACGACCCCGACGACCTGGACGTGCCGGAGTTCCTCAAGTAGCCCACCGGATACCATCGACGTGTCAGCGGCCCCGACCCTTGTGGCGGGGCCGTCGCCGCCCCCGGGGTCGGGACCTCCCGGCCGCCGGTGGGGCCGAGGGAAGGACCACGGACACACCGATGGGCAACGTCATCGACCTGGGGGCCGGCGTACGCGCCGCCGTCACCGAACGCAAGGGCGGGGTCAGCGTTCCACCGTTCGACTCGCTCAACCTCGGCCTCGGCACGGGCGACTCCCGTGAGGCGGTTCTCGCCAACAGAAGGAGCGCCGCCGAGGACCTGGGCTTCGACATCGATCGGACGGTGTGGATGAACCAGGTGCACAGCGCCGACGTGCTCGTGGCCACCGAACCCGGTGGGGTGGGCACCTGCGACGGGGTGGTCACCACCCGTTCCGATCTGGTCCTGGCCTCCATGGCCGCCGACTGCCTACCGGTTCTGGCCGCCGACGCCGAGGCGGGTGTCCTGGCCGCCGCGCACTCCGGTCGACTCGGTACGGCCCGGGCGATCGCCGTGAACCTGGTCGAGGCCATGGTCGCCCAGGGCGCCAGAACCGACCACATCACCGTCTTCCTCGGGCCTACGATCTGTGGGAGCTGTTACGAGGTACCACCGGAGCTTCAGGCCCGGACCGCCGAACGTACGCCGGAGGCGGCCTCCACCACCCGCCGGGGCACCACCGGGGTGGACATGCTCGCGGCCGTCATCGCCCAGCTGAGCCGCTCGGGAGTGGAGAACATCACTTCCGACGGCCGTTGCACCCTGGAGAGCCCCGAACTGTTCTCCCACCGCCGCGACGCCCCCACCGGCAGGTTCGCCTCCTTCATCTGGAGGACCTGACCCGCACGGCCCTGACGGCCACCAAACCCGCGTTGCCGGAATCGGCCAATCCCGCCTGGACCGAATCGGTACGGCGCACGCCACACGGAACACAGCCACCACAGCAGGAACAGAAGGAACAGACGTGTCACACACCGACCCCGCGCGCACCGAGCAGATCCGCGCCAACCTTCAGGAAGTGCGGGCCCGGATCGAGTCGGCCTGTGCGAAGGCGGACCGCGACCCCTCCGAGGTGTCCCTGGTGGCGGTGACCAAGACCCACCCCGCGAGCGACGTGCGCGCACTCGCCTCCTTGGGTGTCACCGACGTCGGCGAGAACCGGGACCAGGAGGCCGCGCCCAAGGCCACCGAAACCGCCGACCTCGACCTCACCTGGCATTTCGTCGGGCAGTTGCAGACCAACAAGGCCAGATCGGTGGCCTCCTACGCCGACGTCGTCCACTCGGTGGATCGGGCCAAGCTGGCCCGGGCCCTCGGTGAGCGCGCGGCGGCCGCCGATCGCCGTCTGACCTGTCTGGTCCAGGTGGACCTCGACGACGAGGCCCGAGCGGGCGTGCTGGGACCACGTGGCGGTGTCGACCCGTCGGACGCTCCGGCCCTCGCCGACGCCATCGCCGAACACGATGCGCTCGAACTCGGAGGTGTGATGGCCGTCGCACCCTTGGGTGGGGATCCGGACGCCGCCTTCGCCCGTCTTCACGAGGTGGCGATGGGGATCAGGGACCGTTACCCTCGGGCGACGATGGTCTCCGCGGGGATGAGCGGGGACCTGGAAGCCGCCATCGAAAGAGGCGCGACACACCTGCGGCTCGGTGCGGCGTTGCTCGGCGCCCGAGGCACGAACGTGGGGTAATGTCCCCACATAGACCTTGGGGCCTGTCTGTGGTGTTCGCCCGAAAGGGTGCCCGCCCCGCGACTGTGGGGCCAGGACGGGTGTAGACGGAGGAGCCGGCTGCGGTCGAGGCCGCGGGAACGACGGAGGGTGCGAGATGGCCGGCGCGATGCGCAAGATGGCGGTCTACCTCGGTCTCGTGGAGGACGACCGTTACGATCACCGTTATGCGGACGAATATGATGAGTTCGATGAATTCGACGAGGTTGTGGAGGAGCAGCGTGACCGCGACGCGGACTCTCCCGCCGGCGAGGAAACACGAGGCGATGCCGTGATGGACACCGGCGACTACCTGGGAACGGGTGAACGACGCGGTGGCACCACCACGACGGCCTCGACCGCCGACCTCGCACGAATCACCACGCTCCACCCGCGCACGTACAACGAGGCGCGTACGATCGGAGAGCACTTCCGGGAAGGTACACCGGTGATCATGAACCTGACCGAGATGGTCGACAGTGACGCCAAGCGTCTGGTCGACTTCGCGGCTGGTCTGATCTTCGGTCTCCATGGCAGTATCGAACGCGTGACCAATAAGGTGTTCCTGCTGTCCCCGGCCAACGTCGAGGTGACCGCCGAAGACAAGGCGCGGATCGCCGAGCGAGGGTTCTTCAATCAGAGCTAGACCGTCACATTTGTCCAGAGATTGGGTCGAGGAACGACCGTGAGTATCGTCCTATCAGTGCTGTCCCTCCTCCTGCAGCTGTTTGTCTTCGTGCTGATAGCGAGGGTGGTACTGGAGATGGTGCAGTCCTTTTCCAGGGACTGGCGACCCAGCGGGTTCGTCCTTGTACTCGCTGAGATCGTGTACACGATCACCGACCCACCACTGAGGTTCCTCCGTAGGTTCATCAAGCCGGTGAGGCTGGGGAGCATCGCACTCGACCTGAGTGTGTTGATCCTGTTCTTCGCCATCATCATCCTTCAGAGTGTCCTGGCGGGGATGGCGGCGAGCCTGTGATGAGGACGGCAGGGGTGGAAAAGTAACCCCGGATTCCGATTTGTGGTCTTGGTCATGATCTGGATTGCCGTAAGGTCACGATCAGGTAGCGTCCCTACGGACAGACTCCAAGCGCGCCAAGGAGACGAACATGCCGCTGACACCCGCCGATGTGCGGAACAAGCAGTTCAGTACCACCCGGCTACGACCCGGGTACGACGAAGAAGAGGTCGACGCCTTTCTCGATGAGGTCGAGTCAGAGCTGGACCGACTGATCCAGGAGAACGAGGAACTGCGCGGCAAGCTCGCCGAGTGCCTGCGGGGCAAGGTCCCCAACGCCGGCATGCAGGACTTCCAGCAGCCCCAGGAGCAGCCCGAGGCTCAGCAGCAGATGGAGCAGATGCGTCCGGAGCCCGTCCAGGCCCAGGCGCCCATCGAGCAGCAGCCCCAGCCGCCCGCGCCGCAGCAGCAGATGGCCATGACCGGCGCCAACATCGCCATGGGTGGCGAGGAGAACATGGACACGGCCGCCCGTGTCCTGGCCCTGGCCCAGCAGACCGCCGACCAGGCGATCAGCGACGCCCGCCGTGAGGCCGACGAGACGCTCGGCCGCGCGCGCAACGAGTCCGAGGACATCCTCGGCAAGGCGCGCCGTCAGGCCGACCAGATCATCGGTGAGGCCCGCGCCCGCTCCGAGAACCTGGACCGTGACGCCCAGGAGCGCCACCGTCAGGTCATGGGCAGCCTGGTCCAGCAGCGCGAGGAGCTGGAGCACAAGGTCAACGTGCTCAAGGACTTCGAGCGCGAGTACCGTAGCCGTCTGAAGGACTACTTCGAGCGTCAGCTCAACGAGCTGAAGAGCGAGGAGGAGAAGGCCAAGTCGGCGGAGCTCAACCCGAACACCACGGGTGGCTTCCAGACCATGGCCCCTCAGACCGGTGGCGCCCCCGCCATGCAGCAGCACGGTGGTCCCGGCGGCCCCGGCGGCAACCCGTTCGGTCACCCCGAGCCGGCCCCCCACGGTTTCCACCCTGGCGAGGTCCCGCACGAGCGTCGCTGACCCTCCAGCGGCATGTGACTCCGAACAACTGAAGACTCCGGCTCAACACGTGTAAAGGCCCTGGTCGACCCGTGATCCTTAGCATCCTCGCTACCGTGGCGGTGCTGGCGGCCATCGCCGTCATCGCGGCCGCACTGGTGTTCGCCGAGACAGCCCTGGTGTACATCGCTCTGGGACTCGGCGCGCTGAGCGTCCTCCTCCTACTGGGCGCTCTGCTCCAAGGCAGGTTCGGCGCGGACGGAAGGGACACGGCACGGACGGACGGTTTGGGGAAGTCGTCCGTCCCAGCGGTCCCCGCCGCGGCACCGGACCCCACATGGGAGTCGGGGCGATCTGGGAGCGTACCCGCACCGGCTGAGGAGTCGGTGCGGGACACCCCTGTTCCGGACGCACGGCCCTGGGGCGAGGAACCCCAGGAGGAACCGGAGTTCGACGTTCCCCGATGGGAGACACCCACCAAGGGTGATTGGCCCGAGCCGGTCCAGGCGGCCCAGACCCCGCCCCCTCAGGACGAACCCGTCGAGGCCCCTGCCTCCGCGTTCGCCTACCGAGTCCCCGAGCGCGACGTCGCCACCCCCACGACCGAGGACGACACCGTCGAGACCACCGGGCCGGTGGACGAGGAGGTCGAACCCTCGCGGAGCGACGCGCACCTGGCGGACCCCCATGAGACCTTCGAGTCGACCGACGACATGAGCGAGGCCGGCTCCGACTTCGAGTCGTACGCGACGCCTGAGGACCTCGACGCGGAAGCACCCGAGGCCACCGAGGAGACCATCGGCGCCAGTGCGGCGTTCACCGACCTCGAACCGGAACCCGAGGTCCAGGACAGCACCGTCGCCGACGATGAGGCGGACGAGCCCACGGAGACCGTCGAGGACGCGTCCGTGGAGCCTCGGGAGACGTTCGACGGCACCGACCCCGAGTCCGACCCCGGCGAGGACGCCGCGGCCGCCGTGCGGGCGGAGAGCGACGAGGACGAGGACAAGGTCGACGAGGCCCCGGAGACCGAGGAACTCGAAGCCGAGGACACCGCCGCGCCGGAGGACGACACCCCCCGGACCGACGGCGACCAGACCCTCGAAGCCGATGACGACGCCTCGGAGGCGGACCCCGCGACGGACGAGCCGGCCGAGGACGTCCAGGGCGTCCAGGGCGTCCAGGACGCCCAGACCGATGAAGCCGAGAGTGGAGAGGCCTCCCCGGCGGACGAGGACGCCCCGGACCGCATCGCGGCGTTCGAACGTCCCCGAAACGGCTCAGCGGGCGACCCGGAGCCGGAGGAGGACCCGGCGCTCGCCTACGCGGCGATCTTCGACGAGTCCGGCCCGGAGGACGACAGGGACACCGAGGACGACAGGGTCCACCGGGACGACGAGGACGACCTGGACGAGGCCGACGAACGTGCCAAGGACCCCTCCCACACGAACTGAGCACACACGAAGGGCGCCGCTCCACAAGGGGAGCGGCGCCCTTCGGTCCTCGGATCAGGCCTTGCGGAAGGTGAAGGTCACGCCGAACTCCTCCGAAGAGGTGGAGTGCGGCACGTCCTCGCCCACGCCGGCCACGAAGGCGTCGGCCAGCACCTCGCCGGCGATCGCCCGCCCGTGCTCGGACAGGGTCTGACGGACCGTCTCGTCCTCGGTGGTCCACCACACGTGGATCCGGTCGGACACGGCCAGCCCACCGCCCTTGCGAGCCTCCTGCAGCATCCGGACCATCTCCCGGGCCAGACCGGCGCGACGCAGCTCGGGCGTCAACTCCAGGTCCAGGGCCACGGTCTCACCGGCTTCGGTCGCCACCGCCCAGCCCTCGCGGGGCTGCTCGGTCACCAAGACCTCGTCGGCGCTCACGTCGACCGACTCGTCCTCGACCGTCACCTGGGCCCAGCCGCTGGAACGCACCTGCTCGACCAGCGCCGCCGGGTCGGCCGCCTGGATGGCCTTGGCGACCAGCGGGGTGCGCTTGGCGAACCGCTTGCCCAAGGCCCGGAAGTTCGGCTTGACCACGTAGTCGACCAGGTCGCCGCCGACCGAGGACAGCGAGTCCAGACCGACCACGTTGAGCTCGTCGGAGATCTGGTCGCGCAGCTGCTCCGGCAGGTCCGCGAAGCCCGAGGCGCCCACCAGGGCGCGGGGCAGCGGCTGACGGGTGCGCACAGCCGAGTCCACCCGGGCCGAACGCCCCAGCTCCACCAGACGGCGGACCAGCGCCATCCGACGGGACAGCTCCGGGTCGATCAGGTCGGCGTTCACCTCGGGCCAGGAGGCCAGGTGCACCGAGTCGGCCGCGTCGGGCCGGCGCAGCGCCGTCCACACGTGGTCGGTCAGGAACGGCACGATCGGGGCCATCAACAGGGTGACGGTCTCCAACGCCTCGAACAACGTCGCGAACGCCGCCGCGCCCTCGGGGGTGTCGGCCCCGCCCCAGAACCGGCGGCGGGAACGGCGCACGTACCAGTTGGACACGTCGTCGACGAACGCGGTCAGGCGACGACCCGCGCCGGTGGTGTCGAAGTCGTTCATCGACAGAGTGACGTCGCGGACGACCTCGTTGAGCTCCGACAGCAGCCACCGGTCCAGCAACGGACGGTCCTGCGGCGCGGGTGCCTCGGCCAACCGGGAGTGGTCCCAGCCGGTACCGGTGTTGGCGTACAGGGTGAAGAACGACGTGGTGCTGTAGTAGGTCAGCAGCACCTTGCGGACGATCTCCTCCAGGGCGCTGTGGCCCACCCGGCGGGCGTTCCACGGCGAACCACTGGCCAGCATGAACCAGCGCAGCGCGTCGGCGCCGTGCCGGTCCATCACCGGGATGGGCTCCATGACGTTGCCCAGGTGCTTGCTCATCTTGCGGCCGTCCTCGGCGAGGATGTGGCCGAGCACGACCACGTTCTCGAACGAGTTGCGGCCGAACACCAGGGTGCTGACCGCCAGCAGCGAGTAGAACCAGCCGCGGGTCTGGTCGATGGCCTCGGAGATGTACTGGGCCGGGAAGTTGGCCTCGAAGGTCTCCTTGTTCTGGTGCGGGGCGCCCCACTGGGCGAACGGCATGGAACCGGAGTCGAACCAGGCGTCGATGACCTCGGGGACGCGGCGGGCGACCCGCTGGTCCTCGGGCAGGGACGGGTCGGCGTCGGGGTCGGGGATGACGACGTCGTCGACGTAGGGGCGGTGCGGGTCCAGGTTGGACAGGTCCTGGCCGCTGAGCTCGCTCAGCTCCTCCAGGGAGCCCACACAGATCTGGCGGCCGTCGGGGAACTCCCAGATCGGCAGCGGAGTGCCCCAGTAGCGGTTCCGGGACAGCGCCCAGTCGACGTTGCCGCGCAGCCACTCGCCGAAGCGACCCTCCTTGACGTTCTCCGGCACCCAGTTGGTCACGTCGTTCTGCGCGAGCAGTTCGTCCTTGACGCGGGTGGTGCGGATGTACCAGGAGGGGACGGCGTAGTAGAGGAGCGCGGTGTGGCAGCGCCAGCAGTGCGGGTAGGAGTGCTCGTAGTCCTTGTGGCGGAAGAGCAGCCCGCGGTCCTTGAGGTCGGCTACCAGGGTCTTGTCGGCCTCCTTGAAGAAGGCGCCGCCCACCAGTGGAAGTTCCGCCTCGAAGGTGCCGTCGGGGCGCACCGGGTTGACCACGGGCAGGTCGTAGGCGCGGCACACCACCATGTCGTCGGCACCGAAGGCGGGCGACTGGTGGACCAGACCGGTACCGTCCTCGACGGTGACGTAGTCGGCGAGCACCACGAAGTGCGCGGGCTCCTCGAACGGAACGAGTTCGAAGGGACGCTGGTAGGTCCAGCGCTCCATCTCGTCGCCCTCGAAGCTCTCACCGGTGAGTTCCCAGCCCTCGCCGAGGACCTTCTCGAACAGCGGTTCGGCGACCACGAGCCGCTCGTCGCCGTTGGTGGCCACCACGTACTTCACCTCGGGGTGCACGGCCACCGCGGTGTTGGACACCAGGGTCCAAGGGGTGGTCGTCCACACCAGCATCGAGGTGGGGTGTTCGGGTGAGGCGAGCGGGCCGGAGGTGACCGGGAAGCGCACGAACACCGACGGGTCGGTGACGGTCTCGTATCCCTGGGCGAGCTCGTGGTCGGACAGCGTCGTACCGCAGCGCGGGCAGTAGGGGCTGATCCGGTAGTCGCGGACCAGCAGGCCCTTGTCCCAGATCTGCTTGAGCGCCCACCACACGGACTCCACGTACTGCGGGTCCATGGTGCGGTAGGCGTCGTCCATGTTCACCCAGTAGCCCATGCGCTCGGTCATGGCGGTGAACGCGTCGACGTTGCGCAGGACGGACTCGCGGCAGCGGTCGTTGAACTCGGCGATGCCGAACTCTTCGATGTCCTTCTTGCCGCTCAGGCCCAGTTCCTTCTCCACGGCGACCTCGACGGGCAGGCCGTGGCAGTCCCAGCCGGCCTTGCGGTCGACGTGGTAGCCGCGCATGGTGCGAAAGCGCGGGAAGACGTCCTTGAAGGCGCGCGCCTCGACGTGGTGGACGCCGGGCTGGCCGTTGGCGGTGGGAGGGCCTTCGTAGAAGACCCAGTTCTCCTTGCCGCGGGTCTGGTCCAGGGAGCGCTGGAAGACGTTCTCCTTCGACCAGCGGCCGAGGATCTCGCGCTCCGTCGTGGGCAGGTCGATCTGAGCGGGCAGCTGTGGCAGCGCGCGGGATTCGGGCCGGGGGTCGTCGGTCACCGTCGTACCTTTCTCCATCAGGGATGTTCCTGACGGAGGGACGAGGCTTGTCGCGCCCCGCGGTACCACCCTCCTTGGAACCGTGACCGTGACCGCGTGGCGGTTCGGTGACGGGTCCCACTTCATTGGGTTCGCGCCGGTTCTACTGGGGCGTGCTCCACCGCTCGTCCAAGGGATGGGTCGCCCGTTCTTCCGGCCGCTCCGGGGTGATCTTCGCGCTGGTCGTACCCCCGGGCTCGCACCGTCCCCGGGTCGCTCGGACCGGCACACCGCCTCTAGGCTGTGCCTGTCCGGTCGGGGCCAACGCTACTCGTCCCCATCGACACGGAACTCAGGATAACGCAGTACGGCAAGGCGTACCGCTGATTATGTGGGAGGGCGCGGCCATGGCCGAGCGCACACGGGGCGCGGTGCTGGTGACCCTGACGGATCGTGAGGATGCCGAGGAGCTGGCCGAGCAGCTTCTGGAGCAGGGATACGAGCCCTGCCGGGTGCACCGGGACATGCTCGCGGGCGAGGACGACGCCGAGGACGTGGACTGGGTGATCGAGGTGCTCGTCGGACCGCACGGGGGCCCGGCGGTCTTCGACGAACCGCACCTGGCGCTGCTCGCCGAGGACTACGGCGGGTTCGCCACCGTCGAGTGAACCGCCTTGCCGCGCGCGGCGCACCTGGACGAGGATGCCCACCATGACGATCCGTAGCGGCGAGGCCGAGGACGCGGCCGCCATCGCCGACGTGCACATTCGGTCCTGGCGGGCCGCCTACCGAGGGATCGTCCCGGACGACGCCCTGGCGAGTCTGGACCATGAACGCCTGACGAGGGTCTGGGCCGACCGGCTGACCGGGGAGTTCACCGGGCCGGGTGCGGGTGTCCTGGTCGCCGAACGCGACGACGCCGTGGTGGCCTTCGCCGGGTTCGCTCCCGGGGACGACCCCGAGTGGCCGGAGGGCGGCGAACGTCGTGTGGTGGACCTGGGGACCTTCTACTCCGTGCCCGAGGTGTGGGGGAGTGGAGCGAACCAGGGACTCGCCGAGGCGGTGCATTCCGCCATGGCCCGGGGGCCGTTCGACGAGGCTGTCCTGTGGGTGCTCTCAGCCAATCCCAGGGCCCGCCGTTTCTACGAGGCGCAGGGCTGGCAGGACACCGGCGTCGAGATCGAGGAAGAGCTGTTGGGCGGCACGATCATGTGTCCGGTCTCGCTCTACCGGCGTTCGATCGGACGCCTGCCGGGGTAGACGAGCGGTATGCGTTTCACGGCCCGGTTCGTTGCCATGTGTCCGTTGAGCTCCTAGGCTTCGGCGCACCACTCACGGCACCGCGCAAGGGACGACTTCGCAGTTCCGACGGGGGCGCGGGGCAGGTCGTGGGTCGCGCGAAGGGGGAGTGCGATGAACACCACCGAAGCGGCGAGACCGCCGGTCCGCCCGGGTGAGGACCCCTGGACCCCGCGGGAGCTCGCCGAGGTCAGGGAGCGGCTGGAGACCGAGGTCGAGTCCCAGCGTGAGAAGGTCCAGGAGACCGAGGAAGAAGTGGCCGAGCGGCTCCAGGACCCCGTCGAGGGGGCCGGGGACGATCCCGCCGACACCGGTGCGAAGGCCTTCCAACGCGAACACGACCTGGCATTGGCCTACAATACTCGTGACCTGCTCGCCGAGGGCGAACGGGCGATCGAACGGATGGACGCGGGAACCTACGGGGTCTGTGAGTCATGCGGTCAGGCCATCGGGAAGGCACGCCTTCAGGTCTTCCCCAGGGCGACCCTGTGCGTCACCTGCAAACAGCGCGAGGAGCGTCGCTGACTGAGGTAGAGCCCCCTGGGGACAGCAACATGACCACGACCGACGACAACACGAAGGCCCGTCCACGCAGGTATCCACTCCTGCTACTGGTCGCGCTCGTAGCGATCGCCGTCGACCTCGCCACCAAGGAATGGGCGCTCGCGACCTTCCGGCCCGGCGAGAACGTCGACGTGATCGGTAGCTTCCTGCAATTCACCCTGGTGTTCAACACCGGTGCCGCCTTCTCCCTGGGCACCGGATACACCTGGGTGTTCACCATCATCGCCAGTGTCGTCGTCCTCGGCATCGGCTACATCGGATGGCGTGTGCGCAGCCTGTGGTGGGGTGTCACGCTCGGCCTGATGATGGGCGGCGCCGCGGGCAACCTCGTCGACCGGTTCTTCCGTGACCCGGCGCCCCTGCACGGGGCCGTCGTCGACTTCATCCGGCTGCCGAACTGGCCGGTGTTCAACATCGCCGACTCCTGTGTGGTGGTCGGGGCCTGCCTGGTGGTCGCGCTGACCTTCAAGGGCCTGAACCTGGACGGGACGATGGTCACCGACGAAGACAAGGCCGAGGCGAAGACGGAGAACCCGGACGCCGACGGTGAGGAGAAGAAGGGCGAATGAGCGACATCAGGAGTCTGCCGGTCCCCGACGGCCTGGAGGGTGACCGACTCGACTCCGCCATCGCGCGGATGTTCGGTCTGTCCCGTACCCGGGCGGCCGAGCTGATCGGTGACGGTGGTGTCCTGCTGGACGGCGCCGAGGCCGGCAAGTCCGATCGCGTCCAGGCCGGGGCCTGGCTGGAGGTCACCCTTCCGCCACCGCCCACCGCCCCGGTACCGCGCGCCGACCCCGTCCCCGGCATGAACATCGTGCACGAGGACACCGACATCATCGTGGTGGACAAGCCGGTCGGCGTGGTCGCCCACCCCACGGTCGGCTGGACCGGACCCAGCGTCCTGGAGGGTCTGCTGGCCTCCGGCGTGCGGTTGGCCACCAGCGGCGCGGCCGAACGCCAGGGCATCGTGCACCGGCTGGACGCCAACACGACCGGGCTGATGGTGGTCGCCAAGAGCGAGACCGCCTACAGCGTGCTCAAGCGGGCGTTCAAGGAACGCACCGTCGACAAGCGCTACCACACGCTGGTCCAGGGACACCCGGACCCGCTGCGCGGCACCGTCGACGCCCCGATCGACCGGCACCCCGCCGGGGACGGTCGCTGGGCCGTGGTCGCGGGCGGACGTCCCTCGGTGACCCACTACGACACCCAGGAGGCCTTCCGGGCCGCCAGCCTGTTGGAGATCAAGTTGGAGACCGGGCGCACCCACCAGATCCGGGTGCACATGTCCGCGCTGCGTCATCCCTGTGTCGGTGACATGCTCTACGGCGCCGACCCGACCCTGGCCGAGCGGCTGGGAGTGCGCCGCCAGTGGCTGCACGCGGTCCGACTGGGGTTCGACCACCCCACCGAGCACCGCCCGGTGGAGTTCTCCAGCCCCTACCCGGACGACCTGTCCGCCGCGGTCGAAAGGCTCCGCGAGGACTAGGCGGTGTTTTCGGAGCCTCCGCCGGCGCTTCGGTGCGTTCGGACGCCTGGAGGTCAGGGAACTTCGGTGCCGACGGAGGTCTTGGCGGGGGCACGCCCGACGCCCCCGCGAGGGCGTCGCACCCGCACCACCCCTTGGCACAGCGCGGCGCCCACGATGATCACCAGCGCGCCCAACGGCTGGTTCCAGGTCAGGGTCTCGCCCAGGAGCACCACCCCGGCGGTCACCGCCACCACCGGCACCGCGTAGGTGACGGTGGTGGCCACGGTCGCTCCGGCACCGCGGACGATCCCGTACTGGAGTACGTAGGCGAAACCGGTACCGAGTGCGCCCAAAGTGGCCACGGCCAGCGCCGCCTGCCAGGTCAGGTCGGTGGGAACGCCGCCGGCCCACGGTAGGAGCAACAGCAGGGGAAGCGAACCCAACAGGAGTTGCAGGGCGCTCAACTCCAAGGCGCCGTGCGAGGTCCCGGCGACGAAACGGCGCAAGTAGGGGGTGCCGATCCCGTAGCAGGCGGTGGCGCCCACGACCAGGAGCATGCCGAGCATCCCGTCGCGATCGTCCACGTTCACCGTGGTCAGGGAGTTCCACACACCGAAGACGATGAGCACGCCGAGGAACCCGATGGCGAGCCCCCACAAGCGTTGGCGATCGGGTCGTTCGTCGGACAGCAACAGCATCGAGAACACCACCCCGAACAGTGGGGTGGAGGCGTTGACGATCCCCATGAGCGCGGATGGGATGAGCTGCGCGGCGAACCCGAACAGGGTGAAGGGGACCGTGTTGAGCAGGAGGGCCGCCACGAACAGGTGGCCCCACAGGCGAGGGGAGGTGGGAAGGCGACCCCCGCGCAGGAGAAGGACCGCCACCAGCGGCAACGCCCCCATGAGCATGCGCCCCAGGGACAACTGCACGGGGGTGAGGACCTCCGCGCCGATCCTGATCAGGACGAAGCTCATCCCCCAGACCAGGGTGAGCAGCACGAACTTCGCACGCCACCCGGACAGGGGTCGCGGTACGGAGGAGACCGTGGCGGAGGGATCCGGGGAGGTGTTCATGGAACGGTTCTATCCCGACAGCTGCGTTAGGTCTACTTCATTCTTCTAAATCGATGAGTTAGTGTTCCTTACATGCTCAGCGTCGACCGGCTCCGCGTCCTCCACGCCATCGCCGTGCACGGATCCCTCAGTGCCGCCTCCAAGGCCCTCCACGTCACCAACTCCGCGGTCTCACAACAACTCACCAAGCTGGAACGCGAGGTGGGGCAGTCCCTGGTGGAACGCAACGGCCGTGGCGTACGACTGACCGACGCCGCCGAACTCCTCGTCGACCACACCTCGCGCATCCTGTCCCTGGTCCAACGGGCCGAGGCCGACCTGGAAGCCCACCGCGACGACGTCACCGGACATCTGCGCCTGTCCGCCACACCCACCGCGGTCCGTGGACTGCTGCCCAGGGCACTCCCGGCCCTGCGCGACGCCCACCCCGGGTTGCGCGTGGAGCTGTACGAGGAGGAACCCCACGAGAGCGTGCCCACCATGGTCCGCGGCGAGGCGGACCTGGCCATGGTCGTGGACTGGGTCGGCCGCCCCCTACCACTGCCCGAGGGGATGACCCGCGCCCCGTTGATGGAGGACGTCGGCGACATCGCCCTGCCCGCCGACCACCCCCTTGCCCACCGTGAACTGCTCGAACTCGACGAGATCCTCGACCTGCCCTGGATCAGCTGGGGTCGTGGTTCCATCTGTGACGACTGGCTGCACGAGATCATCCGCCGACGCGACGGCGTACCGAACGTCGTGCACAAAGTCGAGGAACACCAGACCAAACTGGCCCTCATCGCCGCCGGGATCGGGGCCGCGGTCATGCCCCGTCTCGGTCGAGGGCCCCTGCCCGAAGGGGTGCGGGTCGTACCCGTGCAGCCGGCCCTGGTGCGCCAGGTCTACGTCTTCTGGCGCACCGACGCCTCCCGGCGCCCGGCCATCCGCGCCGTCGTCCGCGCCCTGCGCGAAGCCGCCGCCCACCTCACCGAACAACGTCCCACCCCGGTCTCGGGGGCGATCGGTTCGGCGCAGGGATGAGGGAGGTCGATCGGGCGGCGGACCGGGGCGAACGGACCGCCGCCACAAGAACGAGTGTCACCGGGAAAGGGTCCGCGGGTCACACACGCCGTGCCATCAGCGCACGTCCGATCACTCCGGCCCGAGCAGGTCCGACATGGTGGTGGTGGGGCTGATCACCTCGGGGTCGGTACGCACGTCCACCAGGGTCGGCAGGTCGGCGGTGACCGCCTCGGCCAGGGCCTTCTCCAGCTCCTCCCGGGTGTGCACGGTGGCGCCCCGCGCTCCCAGGGCGCGGGCGTAACCGGCCAGGTCCAGCGGGCCGCTGATCTCCGTCCCGGCCAAGCGGCCCAGCTCACGCGCCTGGTGCATCGCGATCGTGCCGTACAGCCCGTTCTGGAACACCACCACGGTCACGGCGGCGCGCATGCGCACCGCGGTCTCCAGTTCCTGACCGGTCATCAGCGCCCCACCGTCACCGGCCACGGCCACCACCGTGCGTTCGGGATCGGCGATTTTGGCCGCCACCGCCGCGGGGACGGCGTACCCCATGGCACCACTGGTGGGGGCGAGCTGGGTCCGTGGGTGACGGAACCACCAGCCGCGGTGCAGGAAGGACGCGAAGTTGCCCGCGTCGTTGGTGAGGAGGGTGTCCTCGGGCAGGGCCTGGCGCATCCCGGCCACCACCGACCACGGGTGCATGCGCTCATCCTGGTGCTCGGCGACCTCCCTGGGCGGGGTCGAGCTCTCCACCCACAACCGTCGGGCGGCACTCCAGTCCCGGTAGGGCGTCTGTCCCGGTGCTCGGGCCAGGTCGGACAGCGCCTTGCCCGCGTCGGCCACCGCACCCAGCCACACGGGACAGGTCGCGCCCACCTGTTCGGGTTCGACGTCGATCTGCGCCACCCGGGTCCGCCCGTCCGACTCCGGTAGCAGGTATCCCTGCGTGGTGGTCTCGCTCATCCGACAGCCCACCACCAGTACCGCGTCGGCGTCGGCGAGAGCGCCCAGGATCGCGCTGGGCGCTCCCAATCCCAGGTGGCCCAGGTACAGGGGATGGTCGTTGGGGAACACGTCCTGACGCCGCCAGGCCGCGTACACCCCGGCGCTGTAGCGCTCGGCCACCCGCACCAGGTCCTCGCGTGCGTCGCGCGCGCCACCACCGGCGATGATCACCGGCCGCACCGCCCGGGTCAGCCAGGACGCCAATCGGTCCCGGTCGGCCGTGTCCAGCGCCGGTCGGGGCGCGGTGAACGGTTCCGGTACCGGGCGCTCTCCCAACCGTTGTCCGAACAGGTCGCCCGGCACCGCGATCGCGACCGGGCCCGGCCGACCGGTGGTGGCGATCCGGATCGCCCGCGCGGTGACCTCCGGCAACCGGTCGGCCCGGTGCACGGTGGTGGACCACTTGGTGATCGGCGCGTAGAAGGCGGTCAGGTCCACCTCCTGGAAGGCCTCCCGACCCAGCCGTTCGGTCTCGGCCTGCCCCAGGAACACGATCATCGGGGTGGAGTCCTGCATCGCGGTGTGCACACCCACCGCCAGGTTGGCCGCGCCCGGGCCGCGGGTGGCGGCGGCGACCGCCGGGACCCCGGTGAGCTTGGCGTCGGCCTCGGCCATGAAGGCGGCTCCGCCCTCGTGCCGGGTGGAGACCAGCGTCATCTCGGGGTGGTGGTCGATGGCGTCGGCGAGTTCGAGGAAGCTCTCACCCGGGACGGTGTAGCAGCGTCTGATCCCGGCTGCGGCCAGGACCTGCACGGCCGCGTGCGCGGCGGTGTCGTCGGGGGGTAGGGGCCGTTGTGCGGCAGGGGCCATGGAGGCGGGTCCTTCCATCGTCGCAAGGTCCTCTCAAGGCGCGCTCGGAACCAGGGTGTGTCCCGAGAGCATGCGGCCGACTCTCGCAGGCGACCCAGGGCCGGTCAAGGGTGGGCTTCGCGGCCTGTGGACAACTCCCCACAAGCCCCCTCGAATCCGTTGACCGGCCCGACGCTCACAACCCCAGGGCCCGCAGGGCGGCCGTGGTGGCGGCCGCGGCGATCACCACGACCAGGAAGGGCGCTCGGAGGACCAGAGCCAGCACCGCCGCTCCCACCCCCGCCATGCGGGCGGTGTCCCAGGCCAGGGCCTGGCCCTCCCCGCGCAACGCCTCCACCGCGATGAGCGCGGCCAACAGCGCCACCGGAACGGCGATCGCGAACCGTCGCAGCCAGGGGTTGTCCAGGAGTCGTCGGGGCGCGGCCATGCCCGCGTACTTGAGCAGGTAGCAGCCCGCGGCAGTGGCGATCAACGCGATCCACAGGGTCATGACCCCACCTCCTCGTTCCGGCCCGACACGGGGCTGTTCGCGTCGACCGGACCGGGAACCCGCGGCTCCGGACCGAACAGTGCGATCAGCCCGGCGGAGGCGGCCAGCAGCACCGGTACCCCGGGCGGCAGGATCGGGGTGGTGGCCAGCGCCACGCCCGCGCCCAACAGGGCGATCAGTCGGGTGCGCCCACCCTCGTCACGCAAACGGGGCCACAACAACCCCAGGAAGATCGCCGGACCCACCGCGTCCAGCCCGAACGCGTCGATGTCGCTCACCCGCTCGGTGGCCAGCGCGCCCAACAGGGTGAAGGCGACCCAGAACGACCCCAGCACCGCGTAGGTCGTCACGAAGGCGAGCCGGGCCGACTCCCGGTCCGGTTGGGCGAGGGTCATCGCGGTGGTCTCGTCGATCACCCCGTGGGCGGCCAGCGCCCGCTTGGCGCCCCGCCACCCCAGTACTTCGGTCAACCGCAACCCGTACAGGGTGTTACGGGCGCCCAGAAGCAGCGCGCCGAGCGCGCCCGCGGCCAGGCTCCCACCGCCGGAGATCACCCCCACCAGGGCGAACTGGGAGGCGCCGGTGAACATGAACAGGCTGAGGAACACGGACTGGGCGGGGGACAACCCCGCGGCCACCGCGGCCGTACCGAAGGCCAGGCCGGCGGCGCCCACGGCGACACCGATGCCCAGGCCGTCCCGGAAGGCCGGGGAGCGCAGTTGCGACAGGATACTCACACTCGCCCACGTTAGGCGGCTTTGTGTCACCGGTCTTGAACGTTCTTGCGTCCAGTGATGAGGTCCATCACTCGCCCCGCGGTGGCCGGTCACCCAGGTCGCGCCGGTAGGCGCCGGGCGGCACCCCCAGATGGCGGCGGAAGTGTCGGGTCAGGTGGGACTGGTCGGCGAAGCCCACCTCCGTGGCGACCTCCCCGACCCGCCTTCCCTCAAGGAGCAGGGCTCGGGCCCGGTCCACCCGCAGTTGGTTCAGGTACGCGTGCGGCGGCAGCCCGTAGCGGGTGCGGAAGGCCCGGTTGAGGGCGAAGGGGCCCAGCCCCACGTGGGCGGCCAATTCCTCCAGGGTCGGAGGGGTGGTCAGGTCCCGCGCCAGAACGTCGCGGGCCAGCGTCACCTCGGGGCGCGCGGTCCGTTCCGCGGCGTCCGGGACCCGTTCACGACCGTGCGAACGCAGCAGCATCGCCAGCCCCCGCCTGGTCAGGGCGGAGGAGGTCAGCCGATCCCCGCGTTCGGCGGCCATGTGGGCGGCGACCAGGACGTGGGACACCTCCGGGGCGTCGATCCCCGATTCGCGGAAGCCGGGTGTGCCCCGCATTCCCAGCTCACGGCCGATCTCCTCGACCACCTCGGGAGCGGGGTAGAACACCCGATACCCCCACCCCTCGGGGACGCCGGCGTGTCCGGTGTGCACCTCGCCGGGGGCGACCACGGCCAACCCGCCCGGGCCGACCCGGGCGCGACCGCGCGGATGGGTGTACTCCTCGATCCCGTCGGTGATCATCCCGATCGTGTAGGTGGGATGGGTGTGCCGGGTGAAGGACGTGGTGACGAACCGGGCGGTCAGGAGTTCGGTTCCGGGCAGGCCCGAAAAGCGCCAGTACCGTGCTCGTTCCACGCGCGGATCCTCGACGGTGGGATGGACCTCGCTCGGCATGCCCATACCCCCAGGTTATTAGGGCGTGGGCACCGGACACCGGCGGGGGAGGGCTCCGTTAGTCTGCGCTCATGGAAAAACCACGGATTCTCCGAGTGCGCGGGGAACGGGATCGCGCGGCCGTCTTCGTCATCCGGGGCGCGGTGTTCGTCGCCGAACAGCGGGTGCCCATCGCCGAGGAATGGGACGAGCGCGACACCACCGCCGAGTTCCTCCTGGCCAAGGAGGGCGACGTACCGGTGGGCACCGTCAGGTTGGTGGACCAGGGTGAGGGCGTGGGACTGCTGGGGCGCATGGCGGTCCTGCCGGAGGGGCGCGGGAAGGGGATCGGTGCGGCCCTGGTGCGCGCGGTCGGGGACCTGGCGGTGGAGATGGGACTGAAGAGGGTCGAGTTGCACGCGCAGACCCACGCGCTCGGCTTCTACGAACGACTGGGATACGTCGCCCACGGCCCGGAATTCCTCGACGCGGGGATCCCCCACCGGCACATGGAGCACGAGTTGTCCTGAACCCGCCGGCGGTGGTCCCCGTCTCCGCTGCGTGTGATGGGGAGCGCACCGCCGTACCAGGCTGTTCCGGAATACTACCGAGTAGGATTCGGTTTTGACGTTGAGCAGGCCCCGCCCCCGGGCCGACGCCCACGAACCGAACATCGACGAGGAACACATGACGGTCAACACGCAGCCGGCCACCGAGACGTCCGACCCTCGGTCCTTCGGACTTCCCCTGGTCCAGGGGACCGAGATCCCCGCCGAACTGCGCTCCCTGGTCTCTCGTGTGCACGACCTCATCGACGCCGTCGCCAACACCGAGGTCGACACCGACACCCTCGCCGAGACCGCCGCCACCGTCGAAGGTCTCACCGAACGACTCAACGTCGCCCGTCGCGAGATCGGCACCATGGTCACCCGCGAGCTCGGTGATGGGACCACCGAGGTGGGCACCATCACCAACATCGTCGCCGGTGACACCAACCCGGCCGCGCCGCAGCTCGCCCTCATGCGCACCGAAGAGGGTCTGCGCGCCGAGATCACCCTCAACACGATCTACCAGGGCCCTCCCGGCCTGGTGCACGGTGGCTGGATCGCCGCCATGCTCGACCAAGCCGTCGGCAGCGTCTCCGCCGTCGAGACCAGCCCCGGCCTGACCGCGCACCTGGAGATCGACTACCGCAAGCCCACCCCGCTGTTCACCCCGCTGGAGATCACCTCGTGGGTGGACCGGGTCGAGGGCCGCAAGGTGTACGTCGCCGGACAGATCCGCGCCAACGGCCAGGTCACCGCGGAGGGCAGCGCGCTCATGATCCGCGTCGAGGTCCCCGAATAGAGTCGAGGCCTCGAAGAGACACGCTGCACCTCGGAGCGGGTATGATCGCCCCCATGACCCACCGCTATTTCGTGTTTAGCAAGCCGACGGACCCGTCGGCCGCTTCCACGTAGGCGGAACCAGGGGAACGTCGGCAAGAGAGCACTCGGGCAACGCCCGGTGCTCTTTCGCTTTTCCGGGCGGCCGACGCCCCGATTCCCCCGTCCTCGGGGACATACGGCCGCACCGCGCACCCGTACACACCGAGGAAGGGACCCACCGTGCACGACCACCGCATCCCGCCGCAGAACGACGACCACATCGCCCGGCTACGCGGTCGGATCGACGTGTTGGACGCCGAACTCGCCGATCTCCTCGAACGCCGTGCCCTGGTCGCCGCCCAGGTGCAGCGGCTCAAGCCGGTCGGCTACTTCGCCGGACGGGACGCCGAACGCGAGCGCCTCCTGGTCGAGCGCATGGCCGAGCACGCACCCCGACTCGGCGCGGACCGTCTCGCCGCCATCATGGACCGTGTCATCAGCGCCGGACTCGACGCGGCCCAGCAGGAGGCGGCCCATTGAACAACGATGACGCTTCTTGCCCGCTCTTACCCGCAGCGCCGGGGTCGGCGCCGAGATGGGCGCTGCGATGGGCGCCGAGATGAGGGCTGCGATGGACGCTGTGAGCAGGATCTACCGGTTCAGATGGTTCAGATCCACCGGTTCAGTGTGGGGCGCCTGGGCTAGAGATCCTGCGGGTTGTTGGGCGGGGTGGGGGTGGGTTCTCCCTCCTTCCCCGCCGCGTGATTGTTGCCGCCCGCACCGCACGCGTCAAGGCGATGGTGTGTGCTGTGGC